>JAZFYH010000147.1:0-9104 GCA_036443475.1 Gammaproteobacteria bacterium
GTAGACGATGTGGAACTTACCAAGTTGGGTGACTTCGAAGCCGCACTGCTGGATTACATGAATTCCTCGCACGCTGACCTGATGCAGAAGGTTAACGACACCGGTGACTGGAACGATGAATTAGAGAATGAGTTCAAATCGGCGTTTGAGGATTTTAAGAAAAACCACGCGTACTGACAGGACTTAGTCTAATGGCAGGCGAAAAAGAAATCCGCACACAGATCAAGAGTATTCAAAGTACTCAGAAGATCACTAAGGCCATGGAAATGGTTGCGGCGTCCAAGATGCGCAAGGCACAGGACCAGATGGCTGCGTCACGGCCGTACTCGGAAAAAATTCGCAAGGTCATTGGCCACATTCGTGCTGCCAACCCAGAAACATCGTATCCGTACATGGTGGAACGCGAAGTAAAACGCGTCGGTTACATTGTGATATCCACTGACCGAGGTTTGTGCGGCGGTCTGAACGCCAACCTGTTTCGCGAACTGGTAAATAATGTCACGGAGTGGCACGGCAAGAACGTGGAAATCGACTTGTGTGTCTTCGGCACCAAGGCGATCAACTTCGTGCGCCGAATTGGCGGCAATGTCTTGTCATCCAATGCGCACCTCGGTGACAAGCCGCACCTGGAAGAAATGATCGGCACTATAAAAGTCATGTTGGATGCCTTCGTGGAAGGCAAAATAGACCGCTTGTTCATTCTTAATAATGTTTTTGTCAACACCATGACGCAGTCACCAACAGCGGCGCAATTGCTACCGATACAGATCGAAGATACGGACGAGCTGCAGGAGTACTGGGATTATATCTATGAGCCGGAATCCGCCGAGCTGGTTGACAGTATCCTGATGCGCTACGTAGAAGCACAGATTTACCAAGGCGTTGTGGAAAACATTGCCTGCGAAATGGCAGCGCGCATGGTCGCCATGAAAGCAGCTACCGATAATGCAGGAGATATAATTCGTTCGCTGCAGCTGATCTACAACAAAGCACGCCAGGCATCGATTACGCAGGAAATATCAGAAATCGTCGGTGGTGCCGCGGCGGTATAAAAATCAACTTTCGAATTAAAGAAAAAGTCTGAGGAAAGACAGATGAGTTCAGGAAAAGTAGTTCAGATTATCGGTGCAGTTGTCGACGTAGAATTTCCGCGCGACCAGATTCCCAAGGTGTACCACGCCCTGGTACTGGAAGACGGCAGCCTCACGCTGGAAGTGCAGCAACAGCTGGGCGACGGCGTAGTACGCACCATCGCCATGGGTTCTAGTGAAGGTCTGAGCCGCGGTGTTGCCGTGAAGAACACTAGCGCACCGATTTCCGTGCCGGTCGGCAAGGGTACATTGGGCCGCATCATGGATGTACTGGGCGAACCTATTGACGAAATGGGCCCGGTACAGAGCGACGAACGCTGGAAAATCCACCGCGACGCGCCGAGCTTCGAGGAGCAGGCTGGCTCCACCGAACTGTTGGAGACCGGCATCAAGGTTATTGATTTGTTATGCCCGTTTGCCAAGGGCGGTAAGATCGGCCTGTTCGGCGGTGCCGGCGTGGGCAAAACCGTCAACATGATGGAACTCATCCGAAACATCGCCCTCGAGCATGCCGGGTACTCCGTGTTTGCCGGCGTGGGTGAACGTACTCGCGAGGGCAACGACTTCTACCACGAAATGAAAGAGTCCAACGTTCTTGACAAGGTTGCCTTGGTATACGGCCAGATGAACGAACCGCCGGGTAACCGCCTTCGCGTGGCACTCACCGGCCTGACCATGGCGGAATACTTCCGCGATGAAGGCCGTGACGTGCTGATGTTCATCGACAACATTTACCGTTACACACTGGCCGGCACGGAAGTCTCAGCGTTGCTGGGCCGCATGCCGTCGGCCGTGGGTTACCAGCCGACGCTGGCAGAAGAAATGGGTGTACTGCAGGAGCGTATTACATCAACCAAGACAGGTTCCATTACGTCCATCCAGGCTGTGTACGTCCCCGCGGACGACTTGACCGACCCGTCACCGGCAACCACGTTTGCGCATCTTGACGCCACCGTCGTGTTATCGCGTGATATCGCCTCACTGGGTATTTATCCGGCTGTGGATCCACTGGATTCCACATCACGCCAGGTCGACCCGAACGTGATTGGTCAGGAACATTACGACACCGCGCGTGCGGTGCAAGGTGTGTTGCAGCGTTATAAGGAACTGAAAGACATTATTGCCATTCTTGGTATGGACGAACTGTCCGACGAAGACAAACGTCTGGTCTACCGCGCCCGTAAAATTCAACGCTTTTTGTCGCAGCCGTTTTTCGTGGCTGAAGTGTTTACCGGGTCGCCCGGCAAGTACGTGTCACTGAAAGACACCATCAAGGGATTCAGCGGTATTGCTAATGGTGACTATGATGATCTGCCGGAACAGGCGTTCTACATGGTTGGCAGTATCGATGAAGTTGTGGAAAAAGCTAAGACGCTTTGATTCTTGAACCCTGGCTAGAACAAAAGTGCATGAAAGTTAATTGTAAAGGCAAGAAAATAAGTAGATGAGCACCATACACGTAGACATTGTCAGTGCTGAAGCCTCAATTTATTCGGGCGCGGCAACTATGGTGTTTGCACCGGCTGAGCAAGGCGAAGTCGGTATTGCACCACGGCATGCGCCCCTGGTAACGCGACTGAAACCCGGCGAGATTCGCATTACTACCGATGACGGAGAGAAACTCGAGTTCTTCGTTTCCGGCGGTATTCTCGAAGTGCAACCTAACCTCGTTACGGTACTTGCGGATACCGCTTTGCGTGCGCACGATATCGATGAAGCCGAGGCACTCAAGGCCAAACAGCATGCAGAAGAAGCACTGGAAAGTGCGGAGACCGAGATGGACATAGCACTTGCACAGGCAGAAGTAGCAGAACTTGCCGCGCGATTGAAGTTTGTAAGAAATATCAAGAAACGCGGTGGTTAGGTCTCACTGCGTTTGGCAATAATCAATCAAAAGCGCAGCAACGGCTGCGCTTTTTTTTGTCGGAGTGCGCATGTATTACCTGCAAGCCTTTTTGTTCGGTATTACGGTGGCTATTGCCATAGGCCCGATTGCGTTGCTGATTATGCAGATCGCATTGAGCCACGGGTTTCGCGCCGGGGCACTCGCCGCTGCGGGCGCGGCGGCGGCGGACTTTCTTTATGCTCTGGTGGCATTTGGGATTGGCGCTTCCGTCGTCGATAATCTGCAGGCGTACAGCGGTCGCATCGAAATTGCGGCGTCGATTCTGCTACTGATACTGGCAGTTTACTTGCTGACCCAGGTGTATCGTCGGCACGGTAAATCGGTTGAACAGGCAAAGGCCACTGGACCGTTTACGGTTTTCCTGCTGACGGCTTCCAACCCCCTGACCATAGTCATGTTTGTGGCCTTTGCCGGACAGGTTATGCCAGCGGGAGGCCCAGTCATGGTTGTCGGCATGGCAACGGCCACCTTCCTGGGCAGTCTCTTAGTGCAGTTGGGGTTGTCTGCCGGCGGCGCAGTACTGGGTAAAGCGATTTCAAATCCCCGTATAATCAATGGCTTGAATATTCTTAGCGCCTTTGGAATTGGCGCGTTCGGCGTGGGGGGGTTGATTGTCTACAGCTAGGAACAACCAGGTCGCGGTCATCATCCTTGCTGCCGGCCAGGGCAAGCGCATGAAATCCGTTTTGCCCAAGGCGCTACAGCCACTGGCTCGCAAGCCCCTGCTGCAGTGGGTACTGGAAACCGCAACGGATCTTGCGCCGGCAAGCATTCATATTGTGTACGGTCACGGCGGCGCAGCGGTGCCCGAGGCTCTGCCCTCACAGCCAAACGTCAACTGGGTGGAGCAGGCAGAACAACTGGGGACTGCGCACGCAGTACAACAGGCACTGCCCGGAATACCTGATGACCACACGGTCTTGGTATTGTATGGCGACGTACCTCTGATTCGTGCAACCACGCTGCAGCAACTGCTGGATGCTGCGGCGAATGGTTTGTCAGTGTTGACCGCGGAAGTACAGGTTGCCTTCGGTTACGGTCGCGTGATTCGTAATCGTGACAACAGTATTGAGAAAATTGTCGAGCACAAGGATGCAAATGAAGCAGAGCTGGCAATAAGGGAAATCAACACAGGATTCATGGCTTGCAGCGCAAAACAGCTGCGTGACTGGATCGATAAGATCGAAAATAAAAATGTACAGGGCGAGTTTTATTTAACTGACTGTATTGCAATGGCCGTTGCAGATGGTATCACGGTGACAGGAATTGTTTGTGACGATTTCGAAGAAACACATGGCATCAACGACAGAATCCAGTTAGCGCACGCGGAAACACTCATGAGACAAAGAATAACGAAAGAACTAATGCAAGCCGGTGTCAGTATTATTGATCCCGAGCGGATTGACGTGCGTGGTGAATTGCAATGCGGTAAAGATGTCGTGATCGACGTTAATGTCATATTTGAAGGCAAGGTCAAATTGGGTAACGGCGTAAAGATTGGTCCGTTTACCGTAATAGTGGACAGCGAAATTGATAATGGTTCGGAAATCAAATCGCATTGCCATATTGAAAACGCAGTCATCGGCAAGCAGTGCCAGGTAGGCCCTTTCGCGCGTATTCGACCAGAAACTTATTTGGACGACGAAGCAAGAATTGGCAATTTTGTGGAAACCAAGAAAAGCCACGTGGGAAAAGGTAGCAAGATTAATCACCTTGCTTACGTGGGTGACGCCGAAGTGGGCAAAGAGGCCAACATTGGAGCTGGCACTGTTACCTGCAATTACGATGGCGTCAACAAACACAAAACCGTCATCGGCGACAATGCATTCATAGGATCGAATACTGCGCTAGTAGCGCCGGTAAGGATTGGCAAGGGCGCAACCGTGGGGGCAGGTTCCGTGATTTCAAAAGATGCAGCAGACGGTGAGTTGGTGATTACAAGAGCCAAGCAGGTTGCTGTGACAGACTGGAAACGGCCAAAAAAAGGCTGATGGAAACCGCAAGTTAAGAACGGATGGAAACATTCACAGGAGCTTAGGTGAAAATAAAGTTGAGCGAGTCGTTGTTTGATTGTGGTAATGGTATAAAAACTCCTCGTTTAAGGTTCATGGAAACAGTCGCAAGGATTAAAGTTGAGCAGGATTTAACATGTTACTAGTGCGCAGGTATATATAGATGTGCGGCATTGTTGGAGCTATTGCAGAGCGTGACATAGTCAGCGTACTCATGGAGGGTCTGCGCCGCCTTGAGTACCGCGGTTACGACTCCGCTGGCCTGGCAGTGTTGAATGACAAGCAGCTCATCAAGCGGCACCGCGCACAAGGCAAAGTAAAGAAACTGGCTGAAATCCTGGAAAAACGGCCGCTACAAGGAAATCAAGGCATTGCCCACACACGGTGGGCTACACACGGCGTGCCTTCCGAACACAATGCACATCCACATTTTTCCGGTGAAAATATTGCCGTCGTGCATAACGGCATTATTGAGAATTACGAAGCCCTGCGCGAAGAACTCAAGCAAAAGGGTTACCACTTCGAGTCGGAAACCGATACTGAAGTGGCGGCGCATTTATTGGCAGAACTGGTAAAGGAAAAGGGCAACCTGTTTGAAGCCATGCAGGAAGCCGCACACCGCTTCCGCGGTGCCTTTGCGCTGCTAGCGATCAGTAAAGCCGACCCAGAATGCATGGCCGTCGCCCGACGCGGTTGCCCGGTAGTGATCGGGCACGGCGAGAATGAAAACTTCGTGGCTTCCGACGTGGCAGCGCTGATTTCGGTGACCCGGCAATTTACCTTCCTGGAAGAAGGCGATGTGGCTAAGATTACACGCGAAGCGGTCACGGTTTGTGACCGCGATGGCAACATGGTCGAACGGCCGATAAAAAAATCTGACTTGTCCGCCGACGCCATAGAACGTGGTGATTTCAGGCATTACATGCTCAAGGAAATTTTCGAGCAACCACACGCCATCGCAGAAACACTGGAAGAACGCCTAGCCGAAGACCATATCCTGGAAGCGGCCTTCGGTTTGAATGCGCCAGATTTGTTCGAACGTATCCGGCACGTGCGCATTGTTGCTTGCGGCACAAGTTTTCATGCCGCGCTAGTTGCGCGCTACACAATTGAACGTTATGCGAACTTGCCTTGTTCCATAGATCTGGCCAGTGAATATCGCTATCGGAAACCGCACGTTCCGGAAAACTGTTTATTCGTTACCATTTCGCAGTCTGGCGAAACCCTGGACACGCTTGAAGCGTTGCGTCTTGCCAAGCAGCAGGATTACCTGTCCACCCTGACAATTTGCAATGTCGCGGAAAGTTCACTGGTGCGTGAATCCGACATGGTGCTGTTGACACGTGCCGGCCCGGAGATCGGCGTTGCGTCCACCAAGGCGTTTACAACACAACTTGTTGCGTTAATTCTGTTTTGTGTCGTGCTCGCACGCCATAACGGCATGAGTGCGGAACGTGAAGCCGCCATTACGCAAGGCTTAAAGGAAATTGCGGGGCATGTCGAATCCGCACTCGGGCTCAATGAAACAATTCGTGAATTGGCAAATCGTTTTGCTGACAAAGAACATGCGCTGTTCCTTGGACGCGGCGTGCACTTTCCAATCGCCATGGAAGGTGCCCTGAAGCTCAAGGAAATTTCCTACATTCACGCCGAGGCGTACGCGGCAGGTGAACTCAAGCACGGTCCGCTGGCACTGGTGGACTCGGAAATGCCGGTCATCGCCGTGGCGCCCAACGACAAGCTGTTGGCAAAGTTGAAGGGGAATTTACAGGAAGTGCGCGCTCGTGGTGGCGAGTTGATAGTTTTCGCCGATCCAGAGACCGGCATTGAAGCCGCAGACGGCATTACCGTTATTACCATGCCGTATCATACTGGCCCATTGACGGAGCCGATTGTATACACCATTCCGCTGCAATTGCTTGCCTACCACGTTGCCGTATTGAAAGGTACGGACGTGGATCAGCCGCGTAACCTGGCCAAGTCAGTTACTGTGGAATAGGCATACCCGTGAAGCAAGTAATTCGGGTAACACTTTTGTTGAGTTTCTTTATATTCGAGTGTGCGAGCGCGCAAATCGAAGACCGCGACCGCATCACAAATTACGAAGCACGCAGCAATCTACAGCCTGGTCACGCGGTAGGATGTGCCGATCTCCCAAACTTGACCAACGCCTATTCTCCTGCCGAGTTGTACCCAGCGGCGCGCAAATGCATTGACAAAAAACATTATGAAACGGCGGCGAGATTATTTTCCATGGCTGGCGCGTATGGGTATTACGACACCATGCGGGTGGATTATGAAGGTGCGCCGCATGCCATCCGTTATATCCAAATTCTGAGTTTCCAGGATGTTGGCAAGCGGAAAATGAAGAATTTCAACCATCTACTGGCAACGGAATTCGCCACCGGGACAAGGTCACACACGCAGCTTTGCAGGGACTTGCAAAAAATTGGCCCGCCCGCCTACCACCCCGACTACTTGATCCAGCATGGCATGCGTTCCGACCTGACCAGCGAGCGGAACGCAATGCGCGCAGAGTTTGATTCCAACCAGGCCTGGCAACAGACGCTGACCAGGTACCTAAGATGCTTGGTAGGCGACTAAATTATGGGCGTGGCCGTTTTTCGTGTACTAGCCTAAGTGAGTAATGTGTTGACAGACGAGAGGGAGGATCGACAATGCCCAGTTTCATGATCAAATTTGAACCCCAAACGTACGCTTTACTACGGATTGCGGCTGCATTCTTGTTTATTTTTCACGGCTCGCAGAAGTTGTTCAGTTGGCCTGTTGAAGCGTTCGAGGCGCCAGCTTGGATGATTTACGGCGTCGGTTGGTTTGAGATCATCGGTGGCTTTATGATCCTGATTGGCTTGGTCAGCGGCTGGGTGGCGTTTATCGCAAGCGGCATGATGGTCGTTGGCTATTTCATGGTGCACTTCAGCGTGGACGCCATATGGCCCATCATGAATAGAGGTGAACGTGCATCATTATGGGCGTTCATATTCCTCTATATAGCGACCCGGGGCTCTGGTATCTGGAGCGTGGATGCCATGATGAAAAAGAGCTAGAACGCCGCGAACACCTGCGACGTAATGCCACCCTTCTGATGGTCGCCGGGTTTTTGTATTGGAGGTACACATGAAGCCATTTACTTCGATCGCGGTGGCACTATTCACCCTGGTGGCGATTCTGCACGCGGCTCGGGTGATCTTCGGTTGGAGCATGATGATTAACGGACTAAGCATCCCGCTCTGGGCCAGTGTCCTGGGCGTCATCATCCCGGCCGGGCTTGCAATAATGGTCTGGAAAGAATCACGCGGCTAGACGTTATAAACGTTCAAGCCACCACTCTTGGGGCTTGCTCGCCGGCTAGGGCGTATCAATAATTGCAGTTACAATGAGTCATTAAGTCTAACGCGGTGTTTTCGTTAACCGTGGGATCATTGCAAGGGAGACAATCGTGAGCCTGTTAACTCTATTCGAAAGTGCCGAAGACGCCGTCGATTTCAAGGAAGGTACCGTTATATTCGAGCAAGGCAGCCCAGGTGATGTGATGTACATAATACTTGACGGCGAAGTGGAAATCATCGTGGATCACAAGCCGCTCGAGGTGGTACATACCGGCGACTTGGTCGGTGAAATGGCACTTATTGATTCACGGTCGCGCAGTGCAAGTTGCATAGCCAAGACAGATTGCAAATTGGCGCCTTGTGATGAAAAGAAATTCCTGTTCATGATCCAGGAACACCCATTTTTCGCACTGTTGGTCATGAATGTTCTGGTTGATCGCATTCGAGCACAGGCATTCGACCGTTTCTCGGACTAAAATGTAATTGACCTCGTTTAGTACCGTTGTCGCCACAAGCATCGCCTGGTTCCTGCTGGTGCTAGGGTTTTCCTATCTTTTACAAGCGCCACGCTGGATTCGCATTTCACGCAAGATGATGCAGGAACCGGAACAGGCCTTCCCCACGATGATAATTTTATTGCTAGTCGGGTTTTTCCTGGTGCAAATACATAATATCTGGGTTATGGATTGGCCGGTTGTGGTCACGGTTCTGGGATGGTTACTGGTGCTCAAGGCAAGCTGGTTAT
>JAZFYH010000148.1:0-5633 GCA_036443475.1 Gammaproteobacteria bacterium
TCAGAATGGCGAAATACCCTGGCGTCTACCCGCAGACCTGAAGCATTTCAAGCTGACAACTATGGATAATCCAATAATTATGGGACGCAGGACCTTCGAGTCCATTGGCGAGCCACTGCCCGGTAGGTTGAATATCGTTATCACGAGCAATCGTGGTTACAACGCCCCGGGTTGCAAGGTCGCGCAGGATATTGAATCCGCCATTCTCGAGGCGGCCGAATACGATGAAGTCTTTTTTATCGGTGGCGGCGATTTGTACCAACAGGTTATCGGCGATGCAGACCGTATCTACATGACCGTAGTGCATGCCAGCCCGGAAGGTGACACGTTTTTCCCGGAACTTGATTCCGCTGTCTGGCGAGAGACAAGTCGCGAATCGCAGCCTGCTGACGAGCACAACCGGCACGGCATGGATTTCGTTATATACGAACGTATTCGCGGCTAACGCAGTAGGTCGAGTTTCTCGTTTACCAGTCGTTCAGCTAGCGTAAGATCGATTTTATCAAGCGTTGTTGCGGATTCCGTCAACTGTTGGAGAATGGCTTTCTGAATTTTGCCGCGGTTTTTTGCCTCGGTGTAGGGAATTTCCTGGTGAAACATTACCATCGAATACCGCGGAATAAATCGCTCTGGAAATTTTTCTTCCAACAGGAATTCCAGTTGTTTTTGTAGTTGGAACCTTGGATCGCGCACGATATCACGCATTTCTATGTAGTTTTCCAGCGCCATGTCGGCAATTGCGTTAGCGTTAGCTACACGGGCTTTTTCGAAATCCGGTAATATGCGAACCCAGTCTTTTCCATGTTGTTCAATCAGACGATCAAGTTCCAGGCAATCCTCGAACGCACAGTTCATGCCCTGGCCATGAAACGGTACGACCGCGTGCGCTGCATCACCCAGCAATGCGGCACGGCCATCCGCCTGCCATTGATTGCAGCGTATCGTGCCTAGCATGCCCATGGGGTTGCTGAAGAAATCTTTCGCAAGATCTGTAATTTGTGCCAGCGCATCCGGGAACTGCTCGCTGAAAAACTTTTCAACCTCCGATTCACTTTCCAGGCTGTTGAAACTAGGGTTACCAGTAACCGGCAAGAACAGTGTCACGGTAAAACTGCCGTCAAGGTTGGGTAGGGCAATCAACATGAACCCACCGCGTGGCCAGATATGCAACGCGTTTTTCTCAATGCGCCATTCGCCGCTCTTCCCAGGAGGTATGGCTAGCTCCTTGTAAGCGTGAGCGAGTGGTTCCTCACTGACGACAAACTTGCACTGACGCACCAAAGCGTTTCGTATCGGTGAACTTGCACCGTCACAGCCAAAAACGACAGATGTCTTGACCTTGATCTGCTCCTGACTGGATTCGTCCGTCATGGTCAGCAGGCCTGATTTAATGTCGTAGTCATCACAACGCGTATTGAAACGAATGTTTACGCGCCCGGTTTCCTCGGCAGCGGTCATCAACACCTTGTTCAATTCACCACGCGAAATCGAGTAATTAATTTCATCGTCGAGACGCCCGTATTTCTGAAATGACAGGTTACCGGATAGGTCGTGCAACATACGGCCTGGCATGGGGATCATTAGTGGTTCGATGGCATCGAACACGCCCGCCGCTTGCAGGGCATGGATACCGCGGTCCGCGAGCGCCAAGTTTATCGAGCGGCCGGCGGAAATATTATGTTGCCGCATGTCGGGGCGACGTTCGAAGAGCTCAACCTCATGACCACGCCTTGCCAGGAAAACGCCCAACAATGCGCCGGCAAGCCCGGCACCGGCTATTGTGATGTGTTCAGTTGTCATGTGTTGCAGGTACGTTCCAGTATCTCGGTGAAGCGGTACACGTCTGCATACTGGTTGTATAGCGGTACCGGCGCCACACGGATGACATCCGGCTCGCGCCAGTCACAGGTTACACCCTCAGCTTCCAGTGCTTTGAAAATACGCTGCCCAAGTTTCGGATCGCTGCCCCTGACGCACAAAGATAACTGGCAACCGCGGTTTTTCGGTTCGGTTGGGGTAATGATTTCTATGTTTTCAGCGACCCGTGTGCGCAATAGGTATTCAAGGTATCCAGTGAGCAGAAGTGATTTTTCGCGCAAGGCAGGCATGCCGGCCTCGGCAAATATTTCCAGTGAGGCCATGACGGGCGCCAGGGCAAGTATCGGCGGATTCGACAACTGCCAGCCTTCAGCGGTGGGAATCGGACTGAATTCTGGACCCATTTGAAATCGAGTGGATTTATCGTGGCCCCACCAGCCGGCGAACCGTTGCAGCGATGTATTCTTGGCATGCCGCTCATGCACAAAGCAGCCGGCCACCGCACCGGGACCCGAATTGAGGTATTTGTAAGAACACCAGCAGGCGAAATCCACGTTCCAGTCATGCAGCTTCATGGGCAGATTCCCCGCTGCGTGGGCAAGATCAAAACCCACCACACATCCCTTGCGCTGGCCGAGTTCCGTAATTTTTTGTAAGTCGAAATACTGACCACTGTAGTACTGTACGCCAGGCAACAGGATTAGCGCGATGGTCTCGCCTTGTTCCTCAATTAACGTGTAGAGATCTTCCTCGCGAATTACCTGTTCGCCGTCGCGCGGCCCGATTTCCAGCAGTGCAGTGTCATCATAGCCGTGATAGCTGGCTTGAGATTCCACGGCGTAACGATCAGAAGGAAACGCAGGTTTTTCCAGCAGGATACGATGACGCGCTTTTGTTGGCCGATAAAAACTGACCATCATCAGGTGCAGGTTTACTGTCAACGAGTTCATGTTGATCACCTCGGTTGGCAATCCGCCAACCAGGCCGGCAGTCTTTTCAGTCAGGAATTCATGGTAGGGCATCCACGGGCGGTCGCCGGAAAAATGGCCTTTCACGCCAAGCAGTTTCCAGTCTTCCAGCTCCTCACGGACGAAGTCGTCCGCTGTCTTTGGCTGCAAGCCCAGTGAATTGCCACACAAGTATATCTCAGGGTTGCGATTCTCACGCTGGATCAGGTTGAACCGTTCACGAAAATGCGCCAACGGATCCGCTTGGTCCATTTCCACAGCGAATGAAAAATCCGGTTTGAATTTCATTCTTAGATAACCTGGTAGATAAGTGGCCGACTGGGCGCCGCATCGGCCATAAAGGGTGGCATTTGAAGGTCCAGCAGGTAATAGCCGTCCGGTACAACATCCGTAACGTAAATCATTTCCGTAATCGTGCAATGATCTCGGGTTGACGAAGCACGGTCGCGTTCAAACGGCGGAATTTCCCAGAACACATGGTGCGCGGTAAGCCGGCCGCCGTCATCCATGCGATCTACGGATGGCACATCTACCAATAAGTGTTGCACGTCAAGTTCGACTAGCAAGCTGGCAGCCTCAATGGATAGAAACGGCGGCGGATCGTCTGCACGGTATTTCATGGCGGCCTTGGATTCCGAGTTGGGCATGGTGCGAATAATCAACGCGGGATACATGAGCTCGTCACTGAAATCTTCCAGTGCGGTCTTGATTGCCTTGGCCGTAATCATTCGGTCAGTTGGCCGTGGATTGGGTAGCGATGATTCACGACTGCGTGCGGCCGTTTGCGGTTCAAGGGTTATCAGTGTTGCGGGAAAGAGGCCACCTGGTACGATATCCGGCACATGCATTTCATCGTGCACTATGTGACCAAGACATTCTGTATGCGTGCCGTTGCAATGCGGTGTCAAGCTGTAGGTCGCAACATTGCAACTGCCGCCTTCCCGGGTATCACCAGTAAAATCATCGATGCTCAGTGTTTCGCGTTTTGCTGTGGGTGCGCCGAAGAATTCCGGTTGTTCACCGTCGAACAGTAAAGGAATGGAAATATCAATCGGGCGTTGTGTGTCCACCTGAATCTCCCGATTACCAATTTCCAGTCGCAGCGTACTCATGTGAACCGCTCCTTTTTCAGATTGAGCCACTTCAACGCAGAGCCGTGCAGTAGCGCTGCTTGTGTTTCCTCGTCGAATTGCATGGACTCAATCAATTCACCGGGCCGGTGCTCACCAAGTGGAAATGGGTAATCACTGCCCAGTGCAACATGATCTTTACCAACCAGTTCCAACAGGTAGCTGAGCATATTCCGGTCGTGTACCAGTGAATCCAGGTAGAACTTCCCCAGAAAGTCCCGTGGCGCGCCTTTCATATCAATCGCGCACAAATCGGGGCGCACGTTATAACCGTGCTCGATTCGCCCAAAGGTGGCGGGGAAGGCGCCGCCGCCGTGTGCGAAGGCCACCCTGAGGGTTGGCAACCGTTCAAATACACCACCGAACAGCATGCAACATATGGCCAGCGATGTTTCGGCCGGCATGCCCACCAGCCACGGCAGCCAGTACTTCGGCATTCTTTCACTGCCCAACATTTCCCAGGGGTGTACGAACACAGCGGCGCCCAGTTCGTCTGCTGCCTGGAATACCTCGAACACGTTCTCGTCGTCCAGATTCCCGCCATTTACATGTGAACCAATCTGTACACCGGCCAGGTCCAGTTCCTTTATGCAGCGTTCAAGTTCTTTGATAGCGAGCTCGGGTGACTGCATTGGTATTGTGCCCAGCCCGACAAAGCGTGATGGGTAGTCGGATACAACTTTGGCAAGGTGATCGTTAAGAATTTTTGACAGGTCAGCAGCGTGCTCCGCTTTTGCCCAGTAATTGAACATGGCCGGTACAGTTGACAATACCTGCACGTTTACCCCGGCCGCGTCGCACTCTTTCAGGCGCGTGTCGGGGTCCCAGCAGTTGGCCTGGATTTCACGAAACAACTCATCGTCTTTCACCATGCGGGCGCAGCCCGGATCATGATGTTCAAGCTGGATGAATCCACCGTAACCGTATTTTTCTTTTAGGTTCGGCCAGGTTTCCGGCAGGATGTGCGTATGAATATCGATCTTTAACACGAGGCGTTAAATCCTTAGATTTTATTTTTTGGGGACATCCATAACTGTGCCGCATTTGTCGCAAGTTCGTTTTTTCTCATCAGCGTAGTAGCGCTCGAAAATAGGTGGCAGGTCCTTTTCAATGTCACGTAGCTGGAAATATTCCTCGTACAGCATGTTGTCGCAGTTTTCGCAAAACCACATGAATCCGTCTTTTTCATGTTCCAGTCGTTTACGCTCAATGACAAGACCGATAGATTTTGCGAACCGTTGGGGTGAGTGCGGTACTTTGGGAGGCAAAAGGAAGATTTCTCCAGCCTTAATGGGAATATCTACACGTTTACTGTCCTGCATGGTTTTGAGAAGCATTTCGCCTTCCAGCTGGTAGAAAAACTCCGGGCCCTCTTCGTAATGATAATCCTTGCGGGTGTTGGGCCCGCCGACAACCATGACGATAAAATCCCCGCTGGGGTACACCTCTTTGTTTGCAACCGGTGGTTTCAGTAGGTGGCGGTGTTGGTCGATCCATTTCTGAAAATTGATAACATTGAATCCTTCCATTTCTGCTCCAGATCAGTCGATAACGGCTATGCACTTGAGTTCAATAGCGATCGGCGTTGGCAAGGCGGTAACTTCCACTGTTGTCCTGCACGGCTGATTCTCGCTGAAGTACTCGGCATAAACCCGGTTATAGATTTCAAAATCTTCTTTCATGTTGGTCAGGAACACAGTGACATCTACCAGCTTGC
>JAZFYH010000149.1:0-7210 GCA_036443475.1 Gammaproteobacteria bacterium
AACATGGCCGCAATTCCCTCCGATCTACTGGAGTCGGAGTTGTTTGGTCACGAACGTGGTGCATTTACCGGCGCACATATGCAACGTAAGGGAAGATTCGAACAAGCGGATGGTGGCACGCTGTTCATGGACGAAATTGGCGACATGCCAAAGGCGCTGCAAACGCGGCTTCTACGGGTTTTGGACGAGGGCGAATTCTATCGCGTCGGAGGCCATGCGCCGGTCAAAGTGAACGTCCGAATACTAACCGCAACGAATCGACAATTGCTAAACCGCCTAAAAGAAGGCGAATTTCGCGAAGACTTATTTCACCGACTGAATGTAGTGCATATTCATTTACCGGCGCTGCGCGAGCGTGTGCAAGATCTGCCACTGTTAGCGCGAAATTTCTTGACCGAAGCGGTAAAGGAACTCGAAGTAGAACCCAAGATGTTTACCGATGAGGCGTTGCGGATCTTGGCAATACAGCAGTGGCCGGGTAACCTGCGCGAATTACGTAATCTCTGTCATCGGCTGGCGGTACTCGCGCCTGGCAAGGAAATTACCGCGGCTGAATTGCCCGCCGAATACCGAGGCAAGGCAGCAGGTCCCGGTAATTGGAATGAGGCAGTACGTAACTGGGCCAGGAAAAAATTTCATGCCGGTGAAATTGGCATTCACGAAAAAGCACTGCAAGACATGGAATCGGCTTTAATAACAGCCGCACTTGAATTTAGCGGGGGGCATAAGCAGGAAGCGGCCCGGATGCTGGGTATCGGGCGCAATACCCTGGCCCGTAAGCTTAAGGAATATGAATTAAAATAAGCCCTTTACAGCGGTAAGTCATCGTAGGTATAGAATGCAATACAGCACTGTTTGGAGACCAGACATGCAAAGAAAATTACTGGCCAGCAGCCTGATCCTATTATTCGCGGTTCTAGTTACAGCGTGTAACCAGGTTTCGTCAATCGACGGAC
The DNA here is from genome assembly GCA_036443475.1 of Gammaproteobacteria bacterium. Lineage (GTDB taxonomy): Bacteria > Pseudomonadota > Gammaproteobacteria > Natronospirales > JAZFYH01 > JAZFYH01. The sequence goes on from JAZFYH010000149.1 coordinate 957, forward strand.
CGACATACCCCCTGTCTCCTTATGATGTGCGACCCGTTCTGGTCGGCACCAAGGCGCCGGCATTCAACGTGCATGACGCGGCAGGCAAGCCCTTCAGTTTTGATCCAGACAATTTGGATGCACCAGCACTGATTATCTTTTACCGTGGTGGCTGGTGCCCGTATTGCAACAAACACCTGATGAAGTTGCGCAACATCGAGCAAGACATGATAGACCTCGGGTTCGATGCACTTTTCCTGTCCGCAGACAAACCCGAGAAACTTCGCGAGATGCAGACTGAAAACGAATTTTCTTACACCTTGTTGTCTGACAACGACCTGATTGCGTCCACGGCTTTTGGGTTGACTTACTACGTCAGTGATCAATTACTGGAGAAACTAATCGGTTGGGAACATGACATAGAAGATGCATCGGGGCGCGATCATCGCTTGTTACCGGTCCCGGGCGTATTCCTGGTTAACCGTGAAGGCATCATCGAGTACCACTACGTCAACCCAGATTACAAAGTTAGAATGGAACCGTCCGTCATCCTGGCTGCGGCAAGAGTAATGGTAGACCAGGACGAAGAATAACCTAGCCTGCAGCGCAGCTGATTTCTTCTTCTTCGCGCGTCGCGCTCATCGTGCCAACCAGCTGGTCGATACTGCTTAAGTTATTGGCAGCAAGGTATTCGTTGATCCCGATGTTTATCTTTGGACAAATGAGCGGGTCGTAAAACAAGGCCGTACCGATACCCACGGTACTGGCGCCGGCAATAATGAACTCCAGCGCGTCCTGCGCGGAAGCAATACCCCCCTGACCGATGATGGGCACTCCATGTTGTTTTGCGACCTGCCAGACTTGGTGAACTTTCAGTAATGCGATGGGCTTAATGGCTGGGCCGGACAAACCGCCTTGCACGTTGCCGATCACGGCACGCCGTGTTTCCACGTCAATCGCCATGCCCATCAAGGTGTTAATCACCGCTAAGCCATCGGCACCCGCGTCAATACAACGCCGCGCGTTCTCCGCGATGTCTGTCTGATTGGGCGACAGTTTGGCAATAATCGGTTTCCTAGTTGCCTTGCGACAGGCTGCTACCACGCGAGCCGACATGTCCGGGTCGTTACCGAATGCAACACCACCTTCCTTGACGTTGGGGCAGGAAATATTGATCTCCATGGCGTCGATCGGTGAATCATCAAAGCGACGTGTCACGGTTGCATATTCTTCGACGGTGGAACCACAAACATTGGCCAAAAAACGCGTTTCGGAAAAATCGAGATTTGGCAGGATCGTGTTAACGACATGATCGACGCCGGGATTCTGCAGCCCGATGGCGTTCAACATGCCCGCAGGGGTTTCGAAAATTCGATGCGGCGGGTTGCCAAGCCGCGGTTTTAGGGTTGTGCCTTTCAATATGACGGCACCGACATCACGGTTGGAGAATCCTTCTACCCGCGTGTACTCTTCGCCGAATCCTACGCAACCTGAGAGCAGAACGATGGGTGACGCCAGTTCTAAGCCGCAGAAATTTACCGCAAGCGTTGCGTCCGTCGATTGCGTCATCGGTTTTCCGTCATGAGCGAGGCCGGTCCGTTACACGTGGTATTGTTTGAACCGGAAATTCCACCAAACACGGGCAATATCATACGCCTTTGTGCCAACGCCGGCGCGTCTTTGCATCTAGTAGAGCCGTTGGGCTTTGAACTTGATGCGCCCAAGCTGAAGCGCGCCGGGCTCGACTATCATGAATTTGCCGCAGTTCGCGTGTACCCGACCCTGAATGATTGCCTGGTTACCTTACAGCCAGGGCGGGTCTGGGCTTTTTCCACCCACGGTCAGCGGCCGCATACAGAAGCCGCGTACCGCAAAGGCGACGTTTTACTGTTTGGCCCGGAAACGCGTGGTCTGCCTACAAGCGTGCTGGAAACCATCCCTAAAACCCAGCGCTTACGCATACCATTGCGTGCCGGCAACCGCAGCCTGAATCTCTCTAATGCAGTAGCGATCGCGGTGTACGAAGCGTGGCGGCAAATGGAGTTCGAAGGTGCAGGCTAAACTGCCGTTCACTCGGATTTGATTTCACGTGACAAAAGCGCGTTAACGGCCTCACGCGGATCGCGCCCTTCGTAAATCACGCGAAACACCTGTTCGATAATGGGCATTTCGATACCCAGTTTCTGCGCCAGCTGAAAGATTTCTCTGGCAGCGACCACTCCCTCTACCACTTGTACGATTTCCAGGTGTGCGTCATCCAGTGTTGTGCCGGCACCGAGCTTTAACCCCATGCGTCGATTGCGTGACTGGTCATCCGTGCAGGTCAAGACCAGATCACCTATGCCGGCCAGCCCCATGAAAGTTTCGGTTTTGCCACCGAGTTTCACCCCCAAACGCATCATCTCCGCTAGTCCGCGAGTGATTAACGCGACACGTGCGTTGGCACCGAATCCCAGGCCATCGGAAATGCCGGCACCAATGGCAATGACATTTTTTACCGCACCGCCGATTTCCACACCCACGAGGTCATTGGAAAGGTAGGGGCGAAAACTGGGCGAGTGCAGGCGTTCCGCCAGATCGGCTGCCCAGCCCTGTTCGCCGGCAATCGTGATGGCCGTGGGCATGCCACGCCCGACCTCTGCAGCGAAGGTCGGCCCGGAAAGAATGACCACGGGCAATTCCCGGCCCAGTAAATCGCCAATCACATCATGCGGCAAACGACCACTGCCTTGTTCCAGGCCCTTGGTGGCCAGCGCAATACGCCGTTTCGATGACGGGTTCTCGCCAAGCTGGGTGACAATTTCGTGTAACGTGTAACTCGGCGTGACGACCAGCAGGTCGTCACATTGCATGCACAGTCTCTTGAGATTGGTTTCGATACTTAACGTATCTGGAAACGTTACACCCGGTAGGTACTCGACATTTTCACGTGCGCTACTCAGTGTTTCCAGATGCTCGGCGTTTCTTCCCCACAACAGCGTAGGGTTACCTTGCTTCGCTAGCTGGACTGCAAGCGCAGTGCCCCAGGACCCGGCTCCGATTACGCCGATAGGCGATGACTTGCTCACCACGTTACGACCTGATCAACTGGCAGCCTGCGCGTTATCCAGCGTTGCGCGACGTTTAAGGTAAAGTTCGAGGAAATTCACAGGCTGCAATTGCAGTTGAGGAAACCCACCCTTGAGGACGAGATCGCATATGGTTTCACGGACAAATGGAAACAACTGGCTTGGGCACAGGGCACCGAGGAGTTCATCCAGTTCCGTTTCGGTATAATCCACACATTCAAATGCGCCTGCCTGGTGGACTTCGGCAAGAAATACCGTAGCGTCTTCTACTGTTGCTTCAACCGTTGCAATCAGAACAACTTCATAAAGATTTTCACTGATTTCGCTATGATCACTGCGCAGGTTTAGTGAAATGCTCGGGCTCTTGCCTGAAGATTCTGTTTCAAGCGGACTCATCGGCGCTTCAAAAGACAAATCTTTTATGTAGATACGGCGAATCGCGAGCTGTTTGGTGGAAGGCCGCTTTGGCGTATTTTCTGTCTGTTCCGTCATCAATACTTGTCCTGTTTAAATATATAAGGTCAAAAGGGGATCAACGTAAAGAACTGGCTGAAATCAGCTTTTTGTCGTTGGCAGGTTTTCTCTTTTCCAGGCTGCCATGCCGCCTTTGAGGTTGAATACGCTACTCTTGGCGACTGTTGCCAAGCGGGTTGCAGCGCGTCGACCGGTTATACCGGTATCGCAACACGTGATCACTGGCTGCTCGATATTACGAAGCAGTTTTTCGGGATCTTGCAGCAACGCATCCAATTCGATGTTGCGCGCATTAATAATGTGTGCCTTGCGATAAATTTCCGCAGCACGGAAGTCCAGCACGATTGCTCCGTCATTAATGAGTCTGACAGCGTCAGCTGGCTCTACATTGCGAAACCCGCGCATAGCAAGCTTGATTTCGTTCAGGATCAGCAAAAAAATGATTGCACCTGCGGCCGCAAACAATGCCGGGTGATTTGCCATGAAAACCTGGAATTGCTCCATGTACAGCGTCTTCCTAGAATCAATGGGGCGCGCATTATAGCAGGCTCGAGTACGCGCTCGGTGAACCGGACTTAACCTCGGTTCAATTTGCAACGGTAGCGGACTTTGTCCCGGTGGTATAACCGGCGGATATGGGACTTTGTCCCGGTAGCAAAACGGGCAGGTATGGGACTTTGTCCCGTGGTGAGGACTGATCGGTATGGGACTTTGTCCCACGACGTCAAGCCGGTAAACTTGGCGCCCCGGTAACTGGGCAACCCATGGACTCCTTATGAGTGATCAACCGCGGCCCATGGTACTGGCCATTCTTGATGGCTGGGGCCACAACGACGCACCAGACCACAACGCCATCCATACGGCGCGGACGCCCAACTGGGACCGGCTTTGGGCCGATAGCGCACGTACATTGATCAACACCTCGGGCATCGCCGTTGGGTTGCCTGCAGGCCAAATGGGCAATTCCGAAGTGGGGCACCTTAACCTTGGCGCTGGCCGCGTCATACCTCAGGATTACACACGTATTTCGGCGGATATCGAATCCGGCCAGTTCACTGCCAATCCCGCTTTGTGCCAGGCGATTGAAGCCGCGCGAGCGGCGGGCGGCAGGGTTCACATACTGGGTTTGCTTTCACCTGGCGGTGTGCACAGCCACGAAGCTCATCTATTTGCCATGGTTCGCCTTGCTGCTGAAAAGGCGGTTCCGGTCAGTGTGCATGCCTTTCTGGATGGGCGGGACATGCCGCCGCGCAGCGCTATGCCATCTCTGGAAAAAATGCAGGAGTTACTGGATGAATTGGGGTGCGGGGACATTGCCAGCATTGTAGGCCGGTACTTTGCCATGGACCGGGACAAACGTTGGGACCGTGTGCAGGCGGCCTACCAATTACTGACAGGTGATGACGCGGTATTTGAGGCGGAGGACGCTATATCAGCATTGGTTAATGCGTACGCAAGGGGTGAAAACGACGAATTCGTTAAAACAACGCGAATTACAGGAGCCAACCCAATACAGGACGGCGATGCCGTCGTCTTTATGAATTATCGTGCGGATCGCGCCAGGGAATTGACGCGCGCACTTATTGAAAAGGATTTTGACGGTTTCATGCGTAACAGAATGCCGACACTTTCCGCGTTTGTTTCATTAACGGAATATCAGAAAGACTTTGATGCCCTGATTGCATTCCCGTCCGAGCAACCACATAACACCTTGGGTGAATTCATTGCTTCACTGCATCTGAAACAACTGCGTGTTGCGGAAACTGAAAAATACGCTCACGTAACGTTCTTTTTTAATGGTGGTGAAGAGTCGCCCTTTGATGGCGAAGATCGTCATCTGGTGCCGTCACCGAAAGTAGCCACCTATGACATGATGCCGGAAATGAGTGCGCGCGAAGTTACCCATGCACTCATTAAGGCAATCGAGACAAACCAATATGACGTGATTATCTGTAACTATGCGAACGCAGACATGGTTGGGCACACGGGAAAATTTAAAGCTGCAGTAAAAGCGATCGAAGTACTGGACGAATGTCTCGGCAAGCTTGAAAAAGCCGTCGTGAACGCGGGCGGTGCGATGTTAATCACGTCAGATCACGGCAACGTAGAACAAATGTACGATTCCGACACGGACCAGGCGCACACTGCGCACACTACTAACTTGGTACCGCTGTTACTTGTTGGCCGGTACGCTGAATTTGATGAAGGCGGTGCCCTGTCAGACGTGGCGCCTACACTGTTGGATCTGATGCAAATTACACCACCGGCAGAGATGACCGGCCGCTCACTTCTGAAACGGATCGCTGATGCATAGTGCGCCAACGACCCGTGCGCTATTTTTCCTGTTATTCGTTGCCCCGCCATTGTTCGCCGCAACCGAAGCAGAGCGGCACCAGAAGAATCTGGAAAATCTCAGGGATCGTATCAAGGCAGTACAAAATCAGCTTATTGGCGAGGTCAATCGCAAGGACGAATTGACATTACAATTACGCGACACGGAACGTGAACTGGGCAGCACGGCGGCGGCTTTGCGCGAAACCGATATCAACATCAAGTATGGCAACCTCAATCTGGAGGATTTGCGAGAAAAATGTTCCGAGTCGGAGCGGAAACTGACTGGAGAAACGGGTGCACTCATTCGTCAGGTACGCTCGGCATATATCGTCGGCCGGCAGGAGCGCGTCAAGTTATTGTTGAATCAGGAGGACCCGGCGCTGGTAGGTCGTATGCTCG
>JAZFYH010000150.1:0-3017 GCA_036443475.1 Gammaproteobacteria bacterium
AAGTCCGACATCATGATGAGCTCACTCGATTGAGCAACGCGCGGCGAGATTGAACGAAGCGCTTGACATATAAATATATATATGTATATTAGTACCTCCAATATGGAGGACACACCCTGTCAGACCAAAACCCGAGCCGCCTGCCGGCGGGCATTCGCAAGCCGCAATCTAGAGACGAAAGCTGCCGTTATGAGGCCAACCATACGTTCTGCGTGCACGGCCACATTGACCAGGTGTTCGGTCTGTTTGACCCGGTCAGCGAGCGCGACTGGGTAGACGACTGGGACCCCAAGCCGGTGTTTCCGGCAGAACTCAGCCGAGCCATGGGTACGGTGTTCACGCTGCAACGCGATGGACGCACCGCGGTGTGGACCGTTCTGCGCCATGACCCGGCACAACACGTCGCTGAGTACCTGGTTGCCGAATTCGAGTATCTGCATCGCTGGATTTATGTCAGCTGCAGCGCAATTGCAGACGACGTCACAAATGTCACCGTGCGTTACGTTACGACTGCACTGGCGGATGAGGGTCAGCGGGACCTGCACCGCTACGGCAAGGAATTCCTGTGCGCCTGGCAGCAGCCTGTTCAGGAAGCCGTCAACAATCTGGGAAATTGACGCATGGTTAAACCTGCGCATGGCGCAACAAAGAAAATTGAACGCGTGCAGACCGGAATTCGGTTTGAAAAAAAGACGCTTAAAGTCCTCAAGGCACTGGCCGAATACCTGGACATGACGCTGGGTGATTTGATGGAAGGCATTGTGCTGCACAGTTTCGAGGGCAAAACACCTTTTTCTCCTGCAACCGTGAAACGTATAACGCAACTGAAAGAACTGTATGGCCTTGAGCTCAGTGCAAAAGACAGCCATAAATTGGTGGAATAAGATCTTTTTGCAGCCGTAACGCGTTACCAAATACGTTAGAATCAGCGGTCTTCACTCGCATAACGCATCAAGTCGTGACCGCTGCGCTACGTTCTCAACTACCGTTCATGATCCGCCCGACCTACCCGCGGGAGTTGCGCGCGTGGTTGTTGTTTTCTTTTGCGCTGGGTGCGGTGGAAGGTGGCGTTGCCGGCGTGCTGGTAAAAAACCTGTTTACCGGACACGTCGATGACGGCCTGTTAAACACGATGGTTGCGCTGGTGGCAGGTGCTCCTGCACTGGCAATGATCACCAGCTTTTTCTGGGCCAACCTGAACCAGGGTCGCGACAAGATCCGCTTCCTGTTGTTCGCCCAGGTTGCCTGCATGCTCTGTCTCTTGCTGATCGCTTTTGCCCCGATAGACACATTGGGTCTTTTTATCATGGCCGGTGGGGCTATTGCCGCCAGGTGTTTCTGGACAGCAGTCACCACGGTGCGCGCCACGGTATGGCGCGCCAACTTTCCCAAACCGCAAATGGGCAAGCTGGCAGGTAGCATGGTACGAATCATGACCCTGGTGATGGGTCTGACCGGCATCGTGCTTGGCATCGCGTTGGGTTATTACCCGCACGCGTTTCGTTGGATTTATCCTCTGCTCGCCGGACTGGGCCTTGTTGGCGCGTTCGTGTATCGCGGCATTCGTGTACGTCGGCAAAAGATTCTGTTGCGCCACGAACGTGAACTGGTTGAGAAGGAACCACGCTTGCCCGGACCGGGTGTCCTTTGGAGCGTGTTGCATAACGACCGGAATTTCCGGCGCTACATGAAATTGATGTTTGTGTTCGGTACTGGAAACATCATGCTGATTCCTGTGCTCATCATTATCCTGTCTGAGCACTTCAACATGCCACAATTGCACCAGATATTGATCATTTCCAGCATTCCCCTGCTGCTGATGGCGACATCCATACCGGTGTGGTCACGTTTTCTTGATCGTGGACACGTGATTCATTACCGCGCACGGCAAAGTTGGAGTTTTCCGATGACGTTTGCTGTTTACCTCGCGGCAGTCGTGTTGCATCAACCTCTGTTGTTCTGGCTCGGCGCAATCATGCACGGCATCGGCATGGGTGGCGGTGTGCTGGGCTGGAACCTGGGACATCTCGACTTTGCCGCACCAGAACGGGCGGCACAGTACATGGGTACACATGTCACCTTGACCGGCGTGCGGGGTTTGTTCGCCCCCTTGCTTGGCGTGTGGATTTACCAGGGACTTGAACAGGCCGTTCCCGGTAACGGCATCTACGTTATGGTGTTGCCGCTGGGGCTGGCTACCTTGGCGGCGTTTGGTTTCGTGCGTATGTCGCGTGACCTGCGCGCGCAACAATCAGCGGTCCAGTAACAGGCGGTAAATGGGTCGTGCATCCGCTTTTCTTTTGTAAGCGCGAAATCCTGCTCGGGTAAACAGTTTCGGCACCCCCGTCCACGCGAACGCGGCGGGTGCCTGCCCATCTGCATAAGCGTGCAGTGAAACCGGATAACCCTCAATACAAGTTGCCGATTTCATGCCGGAAATTATTTTTACCGCGTGCTCGAGCAGTCCGCTGGCAACAGCGCTGCCGCGTTGTCGAAGGGGAATAAAGAAACACACAATGGACCAGCTGCCGTGAGGGGGATCGCGAAACAAACTCTTACTGTTCACCAGCCTCGGAAAATCCCGCGTTTTGCCATAACAGCACCAGCCGACGCATTTCTTGCCGCGAAACGCGAGCGACCCTCTTACTTTACCGGCAGCAAGATCAGCCTGCATTGCGCGCCGGTTGCGCGGACCTTTCATTTCGTCCCACAACTTTCCGCCGCGCGGCAAAAACCAGTAGCGACACCAGCATCCTCCACAGGCACCGCTATGGCCGAATAATCCGGCTACGACCGGCCAGTCGTTCTTGCGTAAGCGGCGCACGGATAATTTTGCCGCCATTGTTATTCCTTGCGGAAACCGCGGTAAACAAACCAGGCAACCAGGCCGGTGTACCAGGCGCTAAGCAATAGGAAAAACAAAATGTAGATAACTACGGCAAGCATGTGACCTACCTCGAACGCGGTTTCCATTAATTGCCAGGCCAGCAGTGCAGTGATGGCAGGAATCACAATTA
>JAZFYH010000151.1:0-4287 GCA_036443475.1 Gammaproteobacteria bacterium
ATCAAAAAAATCCAACACAACCTCGTTCAGCGGCATTGCATAGGTAATGCTGACCTGGTTCCCTAAGTATTGCATTTTCTTTTGCACTCCACGTTTCTCAATGCACAAGTTGATCACGGGGCCGACGTGTTCCTGAGGTAATAGGATGTGCGCGTTAATGATTGGTTCCCTAATCTCCGCAATCTCGCTGACCCCTGGCAACTTAGCCGGGTTTTCGACCATGACGACTTCACCACTGGTCTTGAGCACCTGGTAAACAACCGTTGGAGCGGTAGTGATGAGTTCGAGATCGTATTCTCGCTCGAGCCGCTCCTGCACGATTTCCATGTGTAGCATGCCCAGAAACCCACAGCGAAATCCAAAACCCAGGGCGGTCGAGGTTTCCGGTTCAAAATGAAGTGACGAATCGTTGAGGCTCAATTTTCTGAGCGCCTCGCGCAAGCTCGGGTAATCGTCTGATACCACGGGAAACAATCCTGCAAACACTCTTGGCTGGATTTCTTGAAAACCGGGTAGCGCTTCGTCACACGGACAGTCGACATGAGTAAGAGTATCTCCCACAGGTGCGCCATCGATTTCTTTGATGCCAGCAATGAGGTATCCCACGTCACCAGATTCCAGGACATTTGTGTCAGTCATTTTCGGCGCAAAAACGCCAACGCGAGTCACGGGATAAGATCGACCTGTTGAGTAGACCAATACTCTATCTCCAGTTTTCACGCGACCATCAACAATTCTGACTAGTGATACCACGCCGACAAAGTTGTCGAACCATGAATCCACAATCAATGCCTGCAGCGGATTTTCAGGATTACCGGTTGGTGCGGGAATACGTTTAACAATCTGCTCTAAAACGGCGATAACGTTTTCGCCAGTCTTTGCGCTGATGCGAATGGCATCCTTGGCGCTAATACCGATGATCTCCTCAATTTCACTAACCACTTTTTCCGGATCGGCTGAAGGCAAATCGATCTTATTCAGTACCGGTAATACTTCGAGCCCCTGCTCGGTAGCCGTGTAGCAATTGGCAACGCTTTGGGCTTCGACACCTTGTGCCGCATCGACAACTAGCAGTGCCCCTTCGCATGCCGCCAACGAGCGGGATACCTCATAGGAAAAATCCACGTGGCCTGGCGTGTCGATAAAATTCAGGGTGTAGGTCTTGCCGTCCTCAGATTTGTACTTAAGCGAAACACTTTGCGCCTTAATAGTAATGCCGCGTTCCCGTTCCAAGTCCATGGAATCCAACACCTGCGCCGCCATTTCACGCTCGCTTAAACCGCCGCACAGCTGGATAAACCGGTCCGCCAGTGTCGATTTGCCATGATCAATATGGGCGATGATGGAGAAGTTTCGGGTCAGTTCCATTGTCTACAGTGCTACGCTGCCAGCGGGTTCATGGGCAAAATAGCGCATTGTACAGGCGTAAACAGCTGCCTGCCTTATCTAAGTATTGGCAAAGAAATCTTCTAGCTCTGCCTCGTCCAGCCGATGCCGGCAAATTTCAGTACCGTCTGCAAACAATACAGGAACATCCTTGCCGTACTCGGCATCAAGCTCCGGATCCTTATCCACATCCATAGTTTCAATCGTTACCGCGTGGCCTTCGCAAAGAATCCGCACGCGTTCAAGCATTTCGTTGCACAGATGGCAACCAGCCCGATGTAGGATGCGCAAATGACGGCTCACGTCATTCAGCCCGTCTCAAAGGAAGAAAAATCGTTGTCCCGCCACGCTTTATAAGCACTTGGACCGGGCGATTCGGGGGAAGCGCTTCGACTAAGCGTCTGAGGCTGACCAGATCGCTGACCCGCTGATCATCAATGCTGATGATAATGTCCCCTACCTGTATTCCGACCGAGGTTGCGGGTTCGGATGAAACCTGCGCCACGATGACACCACCGCTAATACCTGCCTGGACTAGCTCCTCGCTTTCCAAGGCGCGAGCGGTAAATCCAAGTAGGCTTTCTGTAACAACCGCAGGGGCATCGGATTTTTCGGCCTCGTTGTTCAGGTCAATCAACGTAACCGACAACAGCTGCTCCTGTTCACCGCGGCGAATACTCACAGGAACGGGTGCACCGATTGCCTGGCGCCCCACCATTGGCGGCAACTCATTGGCATCATGAATCAGCAAACCACCAAAAGCTACGATGATATCGCCGACTTCTATGCCGGCATCTGCTGCCGGGCTGTCTGCAAAGACATTGCGCACCAGCGCACCCTCCGGTCGTTCCATACCAATGGACTCTGCGAGCCCACGTGAGACATCTTGAATGTTCACACCAAGCCAACCGCGGCTGACACGCCCTGTCGCTTTCAACTGCTTCGCCACGTCAATGGCAAGATCAATGGGAATGGCAAAACTAACGCCCATAAACCCACCGGTTCGACTGTAAATTTGTGAATTGATACCGACAACCTCTCCACGCATATTGAAAAGTGGGCCACCCGAATTACCAGGATTAATAGCAACATCAGTTTGTATAAAGGGCACGTATCGTTCCATTCCTACACTGCGCCCCTTGGCGCTAACGATCCCTTTGGTAACAGAATGGTCGAAACCGAATGGCGATCCAATCGCAAGCACCCACTCTCCGACCTTAAGCGAGGCAACGTTGCCAATGTTGACAACGGGAAGGTCTGTCGCATCAATCTTCAACAGAGCAATATCGGTAGGTGGGTCAATCCCGATCACAGTTGCTGGCAATTCCCGCCGATCTGCAAGTCGAACAATAATCTCGTCTGCGCCACGAATCACATGATAATTGGTCAGCACTTCACCGTCAGTCGAGATAATGAATCCCGAACCCAGCGATGCCGCATCAAATTCTTGGATTTCAGAATCGCCCTCCGCATTTTCAATAAACCGCTCGAGCAAGTCACTGAATGGGTGATCCTCAGGCAGCGCATCCGAACCCTGCCGTGGATCGACAGGCAAATTAACGGAAACCTGCTGCGTGGTACTGATGTTCACGACAGGCGGCTTAGCGAGTTCTACCAGTTGGGTGAAATCGGGCAATACCGGGTCGGCAGCATTTGCCGCCGATACTATGAAGAATACGGAAAACGACAACCCGAAATTGCGCATGAGACCGATCCCGAAACACTAGTGGGCTTATTGTTTCTCGTCGTAATCAAAGAGGCAAGGTTCTTTTTCGGCGAGCGTTTGCACTACGACCGGTTGGAAACGCTTGGCCCACCCATGGTTCCGGGCAGCCTGGCGGATCACTACCCAGCTGACCATGAACCCCGTCACACCGCCGGAAAACACGGCCAGTTCATCGCCACTCGAAACTACGCTTAGCGCCAACCAAGCGCCAATAAACAGCCCAGCCAGCGGAACCATATACAGCAACAGAGCGGCAATAAGCAAGGCGCTTTCCTCAATGCCGATCATGACAACATCCCCCACCCGCGGAGACTCATGAAACACTGCTTTGACCAGGGAAAGGCGGCCACGCAATAGGCCGGAAAATATGCCGCCGCCGCAACCTTTACCCTCGGCGCAGCGCTGGCAACCAACCTGGCTTTCACAACGTACCCACGCGTAGGGCGCTGTAACCCTCTCCACACGCGCACGTTCAAGAATCATGGTTGGTCTGTCGCGACGAATTCTATTGATCTGGCAATCAGCTCAACGGTTGCTGACGGCACTTCCCCGACCACCGTGATGTTGTGATTTCCAACACGGGTTCCAAAGGCGTTTACAGCGCCAATATTTGATAATCCTTCCAGGCCGGCCTTGCTTGCGTCACTGGGTTCTGCAAAAACTGAAACAGAAGCCAGGCCATCCGAAAAAATGACATGATCCGCTGCGTTTTCACCTTCACCGATGATTTGCACCCCATTAGGGGGAATCTCGAAACCTGGTGGTACTTCTTTGGCTACCCACCGTCGTGCTGCCAGCCCTGCTCCCGGCTTTGACTCATTTTGTACCAGCCACTTGAAATTGGTGGCATCAACCTTGGACACCAAAAGCGAATCATCTATGAGCTCACCTACTATGAGACGCGTAAACATTACCTGTTCAATGGCGGCACCGTTTTCATCAACCAGTTCAGACTTGAGCGGCAGGCCGCTTGTCTTGTCAATGCAGATGCGATATCCGTAGCGGTAACCGTCTTTGGGTTTAATCCCAATAAAGCGGCAGTGTCTGCCGGTAATTCTGCCGTAACCCAAGTCGACAAATTCGTAATTTAGCGAAAGTTTTTTCGGATCACTGACCAGCGCCCTGGGAAGCGGCGATTCATTTTGGCCCTTGCCGACCAGAACGGCTTTGTCGTC
>JAZFYH010000152.1:0-11384 GCA_036443475.1 Gammaproteobacteria bacterium
ACCGAACCTTTAAGCAAGACTAAAATTTGGCATCCAAATTATTTCTCATCATCGCCGAACACACGATGGGGTTACTCAAATCTTGGATGTAGATTGATTCTTACCGTTAACGACCGAACCACGGATAAACAATAATTGGAGTACTACTTATCGATACACGCGGGTTTTCTTCCAGCAGGGACTCGTCATAGGGCAGGTTGATACTGCCGTTCTCGTTTGCGTTTAGTTGCAGTTGTCCACTCGCACTGTCCACAGTCAGTTGCACGGCTTCGCCTGGGTTGAACTTGAAGGTCAAACCATTAGCCTGGGGTACCACGTTTGGGTCAACACGCGCTTTGGCGCGCATTGCGTAATTAATCTGTTCCACCGCCTCGGCAACGTCTGCGTAGGCAAAACGTCGACTACTGGGCCGTTCTACAACAATGGCGAGACCGAGTTGCAAGCTGCCTTCCTCCTGGTTGGTCACAATGAGTACGTCTTCGCCGCGCAATACCGGACTCATTGGCATAATGACAATGCCGTTGGCGTCAATTTCGATAGGAATTTGGCCTTCACCGCGCAAGATGTAAGCGGACAGTTCTGTAAGCAGGCCTTCCTCGAACCGTGGCCGCAGCCGCACATGGAAGCTCAAGCGATCGCGGCGGTCGCTTTGCAGATCGTCAAACTGGCTGACTAGGTCGTAAATCCGGGCGTATGAATACACGGCGGCATAGGGCGCCTCCTGCTCTTCTTCTGCGAGGACGCTGAGGCTTATCAGCCCGGCCATAAGAATGATTGCGCGTAACAACATAACTGTTCACCCCTGGTTTGACTTGCTTGCCAGCCAGTCGTTGATTTTCTTTTCCAACACATCCAATGGAATTGCCCCATCCAGCAATACCTGGTTGTGAAATTCACGAATATCGAACGCGTCCCCCAGTATTTCCCGTGCATGTTCGCGCAATTCAAGGAGTTTCAATTGCCCAATTTTATACGCCAGCGCCTGGCCCGGAATGACAATATAACGCTCGACTTCGGCAATGGCGTCGGTTTCCGTGATAGGCGAATTGCCCAGCATGAACTCAATTGCCTGTTCACGAGTCCAGCCCTTGTAATGCATTCCGGTATCAACCACCAGTCGGTTCGCGCGCCAGATTTCGAAAGCCAGCTTGCCAAAGCGCTGATAGGGGTCGTCGTACAGCCCCATGTCTTCACCCAGGTCTTCGGAGTAAAGACCCCAGCCTTCCGCAAACGCCGTTTCACCTCCGAAGCGACGAAACGCCGGCAGGCCTTCCAGTTCCTGCTGAATGGTCAGCTGAAAATGGTGACCGGGTGACGCCTCGTGCAGTGACAAGGCGGTCATGGAGTAAATGGGTCGCGCTTTCATCTCGTAGGTGTTGACGTAAAATGCGCCCGGCCTGCTGCCGTCGACCGTGCCACGCTGATAAAATGCGGCCGCCGCGCTGGGTGCGCGGAACGGTTCAACCTCTTTCAGCACGTAATCGTGTTGCGGCTTGACGTCGAAAATCTTTTCCAGCTGCGGATTGATCTTGCCGCGCAGGTCTTCATAGCCCTGCATGAGTTGCGCCGGGTCTGCGTAATAGAACTGGTCATCGGTGCGCAGGAACTCGAAAAATTCCTGCAGGCTGCCTTTGAAACTGACCTGTTGCATCACCTCGTGCATATCGCCGGTAATGCGCTCAACTTCATTCAGACCGATCTGGTGAATAACCTCGGGTGTCAGGTTGGTCGTCGTCTGGTTGCGCGCCAGGTATTCGTACCAGACCCGACCATGTGGTAAAGCCGAAAGACCGACGGACTCTCTTGTTGCAGCCAGGTACTCATCCCGAATGAAATCGTGTAACCGCTGATACGCCGGTACAATGTGTTCAACAATAGCTGTCTTGTATGCTTCCGTTAGTCGAGTACGGTCCTCATCGTTAATTTCATCCGGGAAATTGTTGATCGGCGTGTAGTAAACGCTGGTCGTCGGGTCATCCACGATATGAGCTTGCAATTGCGGCAGAACCTTTTCCATCACGATGCGTGGCCGAACAATGCCTTCCTGCACGCCAGTGCGCATATTTATTATGGCTGAATCCATCCAGTCATAAAATCCTTGCAGGCGTTTCAACCAGTCGTCGTAATCCTTAGTGTTGCGAAACGGTTGCAGGCTCTTACCCGAACCCAGGCTGGCGAAGAAATTCGGGGTGCTAAAAAATTGCGAAACGGGCAACAGGTTGGTGGCACGTGTCAGGCCGTTTTCAAATGCCTCGATTTCCTGCAAACGGTCGCGTTTGAAAATTTGGTAGCTCAACAAATTCTGCCCCTGCAACAGATCCGGGTTCATGGCGTTGATCCTGTCCAGGTAATTGGAACTGAAGCGGCGGGTTTTATCGTAATACTCGTCGGTAAGCGTGTTTTCCAAACGGTCGTTGTAACGGTAGTCACCACGAAACGTCGCGTTCAGCGGACTTAGCTCCAGGAATTCCTCGTTGTAGTCTTCGAATAGAATATGCAGCTTGGCAATTTCGTCTGCGGAGCTTGAAACTTCCTGGGTGCTGCTAGCGGAGCGATCTTGTTGATCATCGCCAGGTTCACAGGCGACCAGAAACGGCAGGATGAGAAATATTAGCGACATTTGTTGCTTCACGTATCAACTCCTCAGAACAACTCGGTAGGGATCGCCACACCTTAGATGACGGGCGTTTCATTCTGAAATGCGGTACCGTTCAGGTCGGAGAAGATACCGCTATTGCAAGTAAACGGGCAACGATTCTAGCTTAGCGGGTGGCCTGTTTGCGAACTCACAGCCATCTTTGTCATCGGGCTGTCAGAGCAGTCGACGGGGGGAGTGCATGAACATGTGGTGGATGGTTTTGGCATCGGTGTTGGGATTCATCGGCCTGGTTGCGCTGTTCGATATTCTGCAGACCAAGCATGCTGTAAAGCACAACTACCCGGTGATCGGCCGTTTTCGCTACTGGCTGGAAATGATCGGACCGGAATTACGGCAATACTGGGTCGCGGACGACAAGGAAGAACAACCGTTCAACCGCGCCGAGCGTAGCTGGATTTATGCCACCGCCAAGGGTCAGAACAATTACCAGGGATTTGGCAGCAACGAAGTTCAGTATGCTATCGGCTACCCGATCATCAAGAACGCTGTACTACCATTTCCCGAGGACAAGGCGGTATATCCCGGCGACGATCCGACCGCGATTCCTTGCATCAAGATCATGGGTCAGTTCCATGGGCGCCGGCGTCCTTATCGCCCAACATCAATCGTCAATATTTCCGGTATGTCGTTTGGAGCACTGGGGAGGAACGCCATTTCCGCGCTCAATAAGGGCGCAAAAATGGCGAACTGCTATCACAACACCGGCGAAGGTGCGGTCAGTCCCTACCATCAGTTTGGCGCGGACGTCGTCTGGCAGATTGGTACGGGATACTTCGGTGCACGCGACAAAAACGGAAAATTTTCCTTGGACGTGGTCGAGGAAAAAATCGCTGATATCCCAAATATTCGCGCCATTGAGATCAAGCTGTCACAGGGAGCCAAGCCCGGTCGCGGCGGTGTTTTGCCGGAGGTAAAAGTCGTACCGGAAATAGCGCGCACGCGGCATGTGCCCATGGGCCAGGACTGTCTTTCACCCAATGCGCACATCGAGTCCGATTCTCCTGACGGGTTGATTGATTTTGTGGAAAGCATCGCGGATCGTACGGGGCTGCCGGTCGGTATCAAGGCGGCAATCGGTGAAACCAATTTTTGGTACGAACTTGCGGAACGCATGCGCGCGCGCAAGGAAGGACCGGACTATTTCCAGATCGACGGCGGCGAAGGCGGAACCGGTGCCGCACCGATGACGTACGCTGACCACGTTGCCTTGCCATTCAAGATTGCGTTCTACCGCGTGTACTGCATTTTCCAGAAGGTTGGCATTTCGCAAGATTTGTTATGGATTGGTTCCGGAAAACTGGGTTTCCCCGATCGTACAGTCGTTGCGTTGGCAATGGGTTGCGACTTGGTCGCGATTGCCCGCGAGGCAATGATGTCGATTGGTTGTATTCAGGCCATGGCCTGTCATACCGGCCACTGTCCCACCGGTGTTACCACCATGAGCAAATGGCGGCAGGCAGGATTAAATATCGACCTCAAAAGCATACGTTGCGCGACCTTCATTCGAGGGTTCCGCAAGGAATTGCTCTCACTTGCGCACACTGCCGGTTACCAACACCCGGCACAATTCACTGTGGATGATATTGAACTGTCAGTCGGCGTAAACAAGTTCGCCACCCTGCGTGAAGTTGTCGGCTATTGCGCGGATCCAGCCGGGTTCACGTCAATGAAAAAACTGACACCGGTCTGAAAATATTTGGCCAGACTTTTTTAAGGCCGATGCAGAGTAAGCCCGCGGGCATTGAGGTAGTAACAAGTGGGAATTTACCAACTTGTAGATTGTTTCAGAGCAACGTTAATTCAGTGCCTTGGCCAGGTTTTCCAGACAGCCGTTCCATCCCTGGTGGTGGTGATCTCGTGCGACCTGATCGGGAAAACCGCTGTGGCGCAAAGTCAGTTCGGTTTTACCACCATCCAGAGGTTTGAATTCAACGCTAACATGGGTGGTCGATTCGGATCCTTCCCACTGCCAGCTGAAAGATAAGCGGCTGTTGACCGCAATCTCTGAATAGACGCCCGTAACGATGTGTTGTTCGCAATCGGGGTCTTGCATATGAATTCGATAGCTGCCGCCAACGCGCACTTCGGCACTGGCCTCCTTACAGCTGACCTCACCGGGCCCCATCCAGCACTTAAGGATTTCGGCATCAATCCAGGCGCGGTAAACAGTTTCAACCGGAGCGTCGAAAACCCGCACAATTTCCAGTTTGGTTTTAGTCATGCTTTCGATTTCCACTACGCTGTCGAAATCAGTCATTTTCTTGCTCCGTGTCATGCAACAGATATTCCAGGGCATCCAGACGCTCACCCCAAAAGCGTCGATAAAAACTTAACCATTCATGCGCGGCCGCCAATCGCGCTGGGCGCAATTGGAAATAGTGCCGGCGGCCCGCAATCCGCCGCTTGATTAAACCGCTGCGTTCCAGCGCGCGCAGGTGCTTGGAAACTGCTGGCAGGCTCATGGTATAGGGGGCGGCCAGATCGGTGACGCTGGTTTCGCCCTGTGCAAGGCGATGCAGAATGGCCCTGCGCGTTGGGTCTGCGAGGGCGTGAAATACGGTGTCTAAAGGAGTTTGTGATTTAACCATATGGTTAAGTGTAGTGATCAATCCAAATAAGTAAACCATATGGTTAAATATAGCTCTGGCGCGGACGTCAATGCCGCTACGCATCTGGACAGAGAGTACCGCCCACGAGGCATCTCGCTCGTGCAGAATTAATTAGATTTTGTGAATAACCAGGACCCGTTTACTTGGGTCAGGCGTCCATGTCGGGAATCAGCCGGCTTTCCAGCTTGGAAATTACGTCCTTGATTTGCAGCTTGCGCTTTTTCATGCGCCTGAGTTGCAGGTCATCCACCCCAGGCTTGCCGACCAGGCGGGAAATGGCATCATCGAGATCTCGATGCTCTATTCTCAGTTCGGCAAGCTTCAGCGCGATCAGGCTGGGGTCCAGGTTATCCATGGCAGCGATTTGTATTTCCATCACTTGTTAAATGTAGCATCAGGATCACCCACGGAGACAACTCATTCATTTAATGATGGAATTCGGGTACAGCGTGGCGATCGTGCCAGACCGGCAGATAGAATAGAACGCATTCGAGAGAGACCAGCACATGTTTCGCATTTTGAGCATAACAGTATTGCTATACAGCCTGCTTTGGCTGGTCGGCTGTGAACAACAATCCTCCGCACCACAGGAAACTGCCAATGATGAGGAATACATCGAGCGCATGAGTGCCGAACACGCCGATGACCAGCCACTTGCCACGCCTGCCGCCGAAACGGGACCGGATTCGACCGTTCTATCCGTAGACGTCGTCTACCTTGAGTCCGAGGAGGAAACGCTGCGCGGTTACCTGGTCTACCCGGAGTGGGCGCACGGAGCGCTGCCTGGGATCCTCGTTTTTCACGAATGGTGGGGCCTGAATGACAACGTCCGAGCTATGGCGGATCGCCTCGCGGGACGCGGTTACGTGGTGCTGGCACTGGATTTTTACCAGGGGCAAAGTGCGAACACGCCGGACCAGGCGCGTGAGCTCATGCGGACCGCCATGGCCAAGCCGGCGCGCACCGCACGCAATATCACAGCGGCATTCAAATTCCTGCGGGACCAGACCCAGGCAGTCGGCATTGCAACCCTGGGCTGGTGCCTGGGTGGCAGTCTGTCGCTCAGTGCGGCGCTGCAGTTGCAGGAGCAGGTTGACGCGGTGGTGGTTTACTACGGTCACATCGGTGCTGTGTCGCAGGTGGAGTTGGCCAATTTGCAGGCACCTCTGTTGGGCTTTTTTGGCGGTCAGGACCAGGCCATTCCGGCAGCGCATGTGGAAAAATTCCATACCGCACTTGAAAGGTTGGGCAAACCTGCAGAAATTCATATTTATCCGGATGCGGAGCACGCGTTTGCAAATCCTTCCGGCACACGGTATCGGGCCAAGGACGCCGAAGATGCCTGGCAGAAAACCCTGGCGTTTCTGGAGCAGCATCTGGGGGTTGACGAAGACGTGCAACTGTTGCCCTGAGGAACACTGTTGTAGGCTCGACATATCGAACCATTACAGACAAGGAGTCACCAATGAAAAGACAAATAGCGACAACTGTGTTGGGCATGATGTTTGCCCTATCAGCCAATGCAATCGAAATCGAGGGTGTGGATGTACCGGAAACAACCACAGTTGGCGACCAGGAACTGGTGCTCAACGGTGCTGGGGTGCGCCAGAAACTCTGGATCGAAGTTTACGTGGGCGCGTTATATGTCGCCGAGAAATCCACCAGCGTGGACGCCATATTGGCGGCGGACAGCGCCAAGCGGGTTACCATGCATATGTTATACAAGGTTAAAAAAAAGAAACTAGTGAACGGGTGGAATGAAGGATTCAAAAACAATACTGATGCCGCAACATTTGGGAAACTGACCAACCAGATCGAAGCCTTTAACGCGTATTTTGACGACACCAAGATAGGCGACTTGATCGTTATTGATCTAATCCCGGGCCGGGGCACAACGGTCACCATCAATGACAAGACCAAAGGCACCGTTGCGGGCACCGATTTTGCCACTGCAGTCTTGAACATATGGCTTGGCGATGAACCGCCGACCGAAGACCTAAAGGCTGCCATGTTGGGTGAGTGAACACGCCGAATGAAATAGAAATGCAAACCGAAAAAGCCGCCTTGTTGGCGGCTTTTTTCTTGTGTCAGTGATGCGGGGACTCGGGTGATTTCAGACGTACTCAAGCCAGTTGCGGCTGCGGTCACCAAACACGATGAAATGCGGGTTCAGTATCGATTCCTTGCTGTTGTAGACAAGATCCTCACCGCTCTCAGCGCTGATTATTCGACCGCCGGCCGCGGCGACCACGGCATGTGCGGCCGCTGTGTCCCACTCGGAGGTCAGACCCAGCCGAGGGTAGACATCAGCGCGGTTTTCCGCGACCAGGCAAATTTTCAATGACGAACCCATAGACACGATTTCGTGATTGCCAAGCTTCTCGAGGTAGCTGTCAATCGCGGTACTGCGATGTGAGCGGCTAGCTACCACGCGGACCGGATTTGCCGCGCTGCTGCCCACCCGAATCGGTTCAGGTTGGGCACCAGCCTCACGTCGGCACGCCCCCACGCCCACGCATCCGGAATACGTTACGCCGGTGGCCGGTACATGCACCACGCCTGCCATGGGTAAACCATTTTTGATTAGCGCGATATTGACCGTGAATTCGCCATTCTTCTTAATGAATTCTTTGGTGCCATCCAGCGGATCGACCAGCCAGTAGGTGGTCCACGTGCGGCGTTCCGCGTAGGGAATGTCGGCCGATTCTTCAGACAAAATGGGCAAGTCGGGCGTAAGTTCACGCAACCCTTCGACGATGGTGCGGTGTGACGCGAGATCAGCTTCGGTTAATGGCGACTGATCTTCCTTGGCCTCGATATCGAAATCGGTCAAGTAAGTTTTGAGAATTTGTTCGGATGCCCGCTGTGCAATGACGATTACGGGATCCACTAATGCCTCGAACGACATGCTACCTAGTCCCTGCTCAGTGTAACGATAAGTACTTTGGCAAAGAAGCAGTATGATAACGCGAAAGCCATGAGCAAGCCGACCCTTAAACTGGACTGGAACAGCATTCGTACCGTTTTGCTGGACATGGATGGCACGTTGCTCGATCAACACTTTGACAATCACTTCTGGCAGGAACATTTGCCCTTGCGCTGGGGTGCGCAACAGGGGCTTGATCTTGCTGCAGCAAAGGCCGAACTGGCACCCCGGTTTCGCGCCGTGGAAGGCACGCTGGACTGGTACTGCCTGGACTACTGGTCACGTGAACTGCAGTTGGATATTGCGGAACTGAAACACGAACTCGCGCATCTCATTCGTGTCCGGCCGCGCGTGCACGACTTTCTGCACGCGGTGCGGGGCATGGGCAAGCGTATGTTACTGGTCACCAATGCACATGGCAGCGCGCTTGAGCTGAAAATGCACCACACGGACATCGCCGATCATTTTGATTGTATTGTGTCGTCACACGAGTTGGGTCATCCGAAGGAAAGCTCGGCATTTTGGCAAGCGCTAAGGGAACGGGAAAAATTTGAAAACGATAATACTTTGCTGGTGGATGACAGCCTTGCCGTGTTAGAAACTGCACGACGATTTGGCATTTGTTATCTGGTGGCAATCAACCGGCCAGATTCTCGCTTCCCGTCACGTGAGACGCCGGGATTCGATTCGGTTGAGTCCCTGGCGGACTTACTAGTGTAATTCAGTCCGGTTTCATGTTTTTACTGCTTGCCGGAGCGATGCTTGCCCGAGTGTCGACTTGGCTTGTCGCCCCTTCTACCGGAAGGTGGTTTGTTACGGCGTTGTATAGGCGCCGGCGGTCGAGGCTTAACCAGCAAGTTTTCGTCGATACTGCCGCGCGGAATCTCGTGTCCGATAAAACTTTCAATTTCCGGCAGTGAGTACGAGAATTCCTCACAGGCAAAACTGATGGCGTCGCCATCTGCACCCGCGCGCGCCGTGCGTCCGATCCGGTGCACGTAATCCTCCGCGTCTTGTGGCAGGTCATAGTTAAATACGTGACTGACATCAGGTACGTGCAAGCCGCGTGAAGCGACATCCGTAGTCACCAGTATTGGCAACCTGCCGGCCTGGAAGTCGCTTAACAGGCGCAAACGCTTCTTTTGTGGCACGTCACCTGAAAGAACCGCGGCACCGAAACCGTTGCCTTCGAGATAAGCTGCGACCTTGTCGGCCCCCCGCTTGGTGTTGACGAACACCATGGTGCGCGTTGGATCCATGTG
Source organism: Gammaproteobacteria bacterium (assembly GCA_036443475.1). Lineage (GTDB taxonomy): Bacteria > Pseudomonadota > Gammaproteobacteria > Natronospirales > JAZFYH01 > JAZFYH01. The sequence continues at coordinate 9,457 of JAZFYH010000152.1, forward strand.
CTTTAGCAATCCGATCAGCAGCGGAATTTTTTCGCCACTACCGGGCATGTACAGCAGCTGGCGAACGAGATCCACGGTAACGCGGTCTGGATCCACACGCACGAATTCCGGATCGTTCATGTGCTCATACGCAAGTTCCATCACGCGATGGGACAACGTGGCGGAAAACAGCATATTCAATCGTTGCGTCGGTGGCGGCAGCTTGCGCAGGATGTAACGGATATCCTTGATGAAACCCAGGTCGAACATGCGATCGGCTTCATCTAGGACCATCACCTGCGCTTGGTGCAGGTCAAATACCCGTTGCTTGTAATAATCGATCAAGCGACCCGGTGTACCGATGAGAATGTCCACACCACGCTCGAGCATTAAGCGTTGTTTTTCATAGTCGACGCCGCCGTAGACCAGCCCGATGCGGAACCCCAGGTGTTGCCCGAGTTCCTTAGCATCCCGTGCAATTTGCACTGCCAGCTCGCGGGTGGGAGCGAGGATCATGGCCCTGGGTTGTGTCGGCTTGCGTTCCAGCGGCGCTGGATGGTCTATCAGTCGTTGGAATAGCGCTAACAGAAAGGCGGCCGTTTTGCCGGTACCCGTTTGCGCCTGACCGGCCACGTCGCGACCCTTAAGAGCCAATGGCAGACAGCCTGCCTGGATGTGCGTGCAGCGCGTGAAACCTTTATCGGTAGCGCCGCGGAGTATCGATTCATCCAGCGCGAGATCGCGAAACTCGATATCCGAAAGGTGTGCCTGGTCCTGTGTCTGAGTCACGTTTGGCCTTATGCCAAAGACTGTAAATATATTGTCACGATCGGCTTTATCCAAAGACTTGATATATTGCGGCGATTGGGCTCAAATAAGCCCGAATTCAGGCTGCTCCGCCATCCGTGCGGGAGTGCGAAACCCCAAGAACTATTTTACCGCGCTAAAACAGCTGGCTATTGTGCCTGAAGCGGCATGGAACGTCACATATTAAACACTCCGCAGAGTCCTGAGCAGCCAGGTTCTAAACCCGTTATTCATGGAGAAAAGCTACAGTGAATGAACACATATCAGTCGTTTCCGATGACAGTTTCGATACGGATGTTTTGCAAAACGGTCAGCCGGTGCTGGTCGATTACTGGGCGGAATGGTGTGGCCCCTGCAAGATGATCGCGCCCATCCTGGACGAAATCGCTACTGATTACGTCGACAAGATGAAAATCGTGAAACTGAATATTGACGAGAATCCGCAAACACCGCCCAAGTATGGTGTGCGAGGTATTCCAACTCTGATGTTGTTCAAGAACGGCAACGTCGAGGCAACCAAGGTTGGCGCATTATCAAAATCCCAGCTCGCTGCCTTCCTCGATACGAACCTTTAAAGAATATTTGGCCCGATCAGGTTTGATCGGGTTGTTCAGTTTTAAAACTAGATAATCGAATAAACACATCGCCTAAGGCGACTTCCCACCCGCGCGGCTTTCCCAGCCGTTATTCCGATAACGAGAGAAGCGAACAACGTCATGAACCTGACAGAACTGAAGAAAAAACCGGCCACTGAATTAATCGATATTGCTGTGTCCATTGGCATCGATAACATGGCTCGTAATCGCAAGCAGGATGTAATTTTTTCCATCCTCAAGGCACACGCCAAAAACGGTGAGGAAATTTACGGTGACGGAGTTTTGGAAATCCTACAGGACGGATTTGGATTTTTGCGCTCGGCCGATGCGTCCTACCTTGCTGGTCCGGATGACATTTATGTCTCACCAAGCCAGATCAGGCGTTTCAATTTACGCACTGGCGACACAGTTGCGGGACGCATTCGCCCGCCAAAAGACGGCGAGCGGTATTTCGCTTTGCTCAAGGTCGGTGATGTCAATTTTGAGGCGCCCGAAAAAGCCAAGAACAAGGTGTTGTTTGAAAATCTGACGCCACTGTTTCCCACT
>JAZFYH010000153.1:0-10580 GCA_036443475.1 Gammaproteobacteria bacterium
TCATTGTCAGTGCGGTTATCGCGATTGGCCTTCGCTTCTGGTTTATTAGCGCGGAACGCCGGGCATTGCGACGTGCAATCAAGTCCGTTTCACATGAAGTCTTGTACGACCTTTCCGTACCAGATGGCATGGACGGGTTCATCCATATTGATTGCCTGGTTCTGACTTCTAACGGTTTGGTCGTGCTGGATATCCGAGATATTGCCGGTGTGATCTTTGGTGGCGCGATGATGCAGGAATGGGTTGCGATGCATAAAAATCGTCGTGATTCATTTCGAAACCCACTGGAAACCTTGCACGACCGCGTCGGTTCCGTGCGTGTACACGCGACCGCTGTGCCGGTCAAAGGTTACATTGTGTTTACAAACCGGGGACGATTTGAAAAGGGTATGCCAGCAGAAACGCTAATGGCCAATGAGCTTGTCTCGGAACTCGGAGTTGCAGACGCAAATGATTATCCACAGGCGTTCGATGCTGCCTGGCGCAAATTCATTGATTTCAAAGAGGACTGAAGGGATTTCAAACCTTGCGCAAATGATGATCCATGAAAACGCTATTTATTCCTAGTGTGGTGGTCCATGAGCACCTTGGCAACGCAGGCCGTGAGGCGTTTGCCCGTCGGAATATGCAGGAACTCGTTAGGACCATGCGCATTGGATTTTGGTCCTAGCAAACCTGTCACACAAAACTGAGCCTCCGGAAACTTTTCACCCAGCATGCCCATAAAAGGAATGCTGCCGCCCATACCCCAGTAGATCGCATCGGCTCCAAAAAACGCCTGCGATGACTTTTGCATGGTCTCGTCCAGCCAGTCGGCAACCGGCGGCGCATTCCATCCCCCCATGGCGGAGTCGATTTCAAATGTCACCTTTGCGCCCTTGGGTGTTTCTTTTTCAAGAACGGTTTTCAGCGATTCGCCTGCCAAGATTGGATCGGTTGTTGGTGGGGTGCGGAAAGACAGTTTGACACTGGTGTACGGGCGCAAGGTGTTACCGGCATTTGCAAAATCGGGCATACCGTCCTGTCCGGTCACGGCCAGGCAGGGTCGCCAGGTGTTATTCATGATCAATTCATACGGATCATCGAATTCCGGTTGCATACCGTCCACGAAGGGCAGGTGATCAAACACCTCGTTGCCAAGAATCTTCGCTGTTGCAACCGCCTGTTCTTTGCGCTGCTGTGGAATCTCGGCGTGCATTTCCTTCAGTAGTATTTCACCGCTGTCCGGATGCTCGATACGGTCCATGATCTTACGCAGAATTCGAAAACTGGACGCTGCCATGCCACCGGCGAGACCGGAATGAACGCCTTCGTTTAATACATCCACACGTAGGTTACCCACCACATTGCCGCGCAAGGACGTTGTGCACCACAGCTGATCGTAATTGCCGGCACCTGCGTCCAGACAAATCACCAGGCTTGGCACGCCAATGCGGTCTTTCAATGCATCAATGTAATAGGGCAGGTCATAGCTGCCGGATTCTTCACAGCACTCGATAATCACCACACAGCGTGCATGCGGAATCTGCTGTTCCTTGAGGGCAAGAATAGCGGTCAGAGAACCGAACACGGCGTAGCCGTCATCGGCGCCACCTCGCCCATAAAGCTTGTCGTCACGGATAACCGGCTTCCATGGACCCAGGTCATCTTCCCAGCCAGTGAATTCCGGTTGTTTATCCAGGTGCCCGTAAAGCAGAACACAGTCGTCGCCCTCACCGGGAATTTCGATAAACAGCAACGGTGTACGGCCTTCGAGGCGTACCGTCTCTACTTTCATGCCCGGGATCGACTGCTGTTCACACCATTTGGACGCCAGTTTAATTGCTTCGTCCATGTAGCCGTGCTCGGCCCAATTTGGATCAAAATGGGGGGATTTATTTGGAATCTTAACGTATTCAACAAGTTGTGGAATTATGCTGTCATCCCAGAGTTCAGTGACAAAGCTGAGTGTCCGTTTGTGATCCATATGAAATCCTATCCGACGATGAGCCGCTTATTAGACCTGAAACCGAGGCCAAAAAAAATGCTTGGCGGCCATTAAACTAGCTCGGTGCGTTAGCTGAACATCGCGCAGCAACCCGCCTTGCACGCCCTGGAACCATATTGCAGCGCATACCCGTGGCGTGATCAGCGGGCAAGACCAAAAAATCGACCGCTATCGATCAGGTGCCGAGGCCATAAAACCGGCTTGCATTGGCAGAGGTAATGGCCGCCGTGTCTTCAGGCGATTCGTTTCTGAGCTTTGCCACGACCGCTGCAATATGCGCCAGATGCATAGGTTCGTTGCGACGACTGGCTGGCTTAGGCTGCAGGTCGCGTGGCAACAAGTAGGGCGCATCGGTTTCCAGCAACAGGCGCTCGGCCGGAATGTCATGCACTAGATCACGCAAGTGCAGGCCTCGACGCTCGTCACAAACCCAGCCGGTTATTCCCACATACAAATCCAGTTCCAGGCACTCTTCCAGTTCCCGTCGTGTGCCGGTAAAACAATGCATTACAGCGGCGGGTAATTCGCCAAGATACGGCTTTAGCAACTCGATAAGCCTGTCGTGTGCATCCCGTTGGTGCAGAAACATCGGCAGGCCTTTTTCCCCGGCGATCTCCAACTGCAAGGTAAACGTTGTTTCCTGGTCTTCTGGCGGCGATAAATTGCGATAGAAATCCAGACCGCATTCACCGGCTGCCACCACACCGGGATGCTCCAGCAAAAGGCTGAGTTCGCCGTGCGTATCTTTATTTGCGCTGCTCGCGTGGTGGGGATGTATACCGACCGTAGCGTAGAATCCGGCCCCCAGTTCTGCCGCCAGAGAAATGGCCTTGCGGCTGCTTTCCAGGTCCGCGCCGGTAATAATCATTCGCTCCACGCCGGCGGCACGGGCCCTGTCTACTACCGCCTGTCGGTCAGAGTCAAAACTGTTGTGCGTCAGGTTGGCGCCGATATCAGTCAACATGCCTCTGCTTCTCGGTGTTCAAAACGACGAAACGCGAATTATGCAATTTGCTAGAATTATAAGCATCACCCCTATGATTTCCGGAGGCATTAGGCAATGACCACGAAGCAATCCAGCAAGGCACCGACCAAAGAACAAATCAAGCAAAACGTAAAATCACCGATAATCTGGATCCGTCTGCTCTACATGGCCCTGTTTGTCGCGTTTTACCTCGTGGCAGAAATCCTGTTGAGTGCCATGGTCATATTCCAGTTTCTGCACAGGCTGCTACTTGGCTCGACTAATGACTACGTTCTGAAGTTCACCGATGGTCTGGCGCAGTATTTTTTCCAGGTCATCCGGTACCTGGCATTCAACACGGAAGAAAAACCCTTTCCGTTTACGGACTGGCCAAAGTCAGGCGCCAAAAAGTAGCCGTCAGCACTTAAACAATACGGGGCAAGGCATCGTCCTTGCCCCACGTTGTTTTTTATTCAGGCTTCCACTTAAACATCATGGCGCCGGCAGAGAGAAACGCCAGTGTCATGAGTAAAAGGACAAGCACGTTTTCCCAGGCCCCGGCCAGATTGGCGCCGTCAAACATGATGGCGCGTAAGCCTTCCAGCATATGGGTTAACGGAAATATTTTCGCCAACAGCTGCACCGCCTGCGGTGTGCCTTCGAGCGAGAACCACACGCCGGAAATCATCATCATCGGCCAGGTAACGAGATTCAGCAGGCTGCCTGCCAGTTCCTCGCTCGATATACGCGCCGCAATCAACAAACCCAGCGCGATCATAGACATGACGCCGAGTACGGTCATCAAAAACAAATCGACGAACGACCCGTCGACGCGGATATCAAGAAAGTAATCTGCGCCAATAAACACCGAAATGGTCAGGAACATGACCAGTATCAGGCGCGATGCCAATTGTGCGGTAATGAATTCAAATGCTTTTAGTGGAGTGGCATGCAGTCGTTTGAGAAAGCCGTTCTTGCGGTAACGCACGATCACGTACCCCACGCCGAACAAACAACCAAACATGGCGTTCATGCCAAGAATGCCGGGAAGCAGCCAGTCAATATATTCAACAGCCTGGTCTGTAACCACTTCGCGTTGCAAGGTACGGCCGTCATTGCGACCCGAAAGAATCTGTTCGAGCACATAGCCTTTCGGCGAAGACTCGTTTATGAAGTAGCGAAGAACGCTGCTGTCTTCAGCAGCAAGCAGCAGATCGACCTGGTGTCGCGCAACCTTGCGTTGCGCGTCCTCGATATCACCGTTAGGAATAAATTGTATGAAACGAGTTTCCATGAACGGGTGACCATCAAGCAACTGCATGTCTCCGACCACCGCCACCTTGTATTGCGCGCGGTCTGAATCACCGAACATCCATGCCATACTGCCGACCAGCAGGATGGGGAAAAGAATGTACCAACCCAACGATGATCGGTCGCGCACGAACTCCTTGTTCCTGGCAACGAATACCGCCCAGAATTTTCTGATCATGCTCGTAACTCCTTACCGGTAAGCTCAAGGAACAGGTCCTCAAGCGTGTGTTCGCGGATACGCATATTGGATAGTGAGATCCCATTATCCAACAGCGCGCGGAATGCGGTATTGACATCGCGCGTGCTAATTTCGATGTGTTCGCCGGACTCGAATACCTTGAAAGGCAGCTTGGCTGGATCGATGTCAAAATCCTGCCTCGGAATTTCAATGACAATGTCTTCGAAATGCTGGGCTAACAGTTCTCTCGGCGTGCCTTCGGCGATCAGCTTGCCGTGATCCATGATGGCTATACGGTCACACAAGCGATACGCCTCTTCCATGTAATGCGTGGTCAACAAGATGGTCTTGTTTTGCTCCTTGATCCCTTCGATCAGGGCCCAGAAATTGCGGCGGGCTTGTGGGTCCAGCCCGGTGGTCGGCTCGTCCAGGAACAGAATTTCCGGGTCATTGACCAGGGCCATGGCAAGCAACAGGCGCTGTCGCTGTCCCCCGGAGATCTTGCGCGAATCGCGGTCAGCAAATTCATCCAGGGCGCAGAGCTCAATAAGCTTGTCGATGGCCATGCGCTTGATATAAAAGCTGCCAAACAATTCCAGAATTTCCCGAACGGTCAGAAAATCCTGCAGGGCGGTGGATTGGAACTGGATGCCGGCCTCCTGCCGGAATTGGTTGCCGATCGGTGCGGCCTTGTAAACGATCTCTCCTGAAGTTGGCGAAATAATGCCCTCTATCATCTCAACCGTCGTGGTCTTGCCGGCACCGTTTGGTCCGAGCAGGCCGAAACAACTGCCGGTATTGATGTTGAGATCGATGCCGTCCACGGCGGTTACGCTGGGGTAACGCTTGACTAGCTTCCTGACTTGCAAAATGTCGGTCATGGTTTAGGGTCACCTTGTGCGAGGAATCGGGCGGTGGTCACACGGCTCGGACGTGAGTGTGTGCTGTCAACGTGAAATCCTTGCTTGGCGGATAGAGTAGTGTGAAGCTGGTTCTCTTTCACCCTTTAGAATCAGGACTCACCAGGAAATATTGCACTGACAACTATTATGGGCCATTTCTCCCGGAACAGAGCCAAATGGGCGCATTGCGTGGCGAAGGGCGCTAAAATGAGGTTTGAGTAGGACTTGGAGATCCTGGATGTCGCGCATTAACCTGTTACTGGCTACGTGTATCATGCTGGTTGTGTCCAGCAGCGCAATCGCGCTTGATCGTGATGTAATCCTAGTGCTAGATAACTCCGGCAGTATGAAAGTCAACGATCCGCAACGTTTAACGCAAGCGGCAGTCACCGATTTCATTCGTAACCAGGATCCGACCACTCGAGTCGGTATTATCGTTTTTGCTGACAACCCAACTTTGGTCGTGCCGCTTACCGAAACCTCAGCATCGGGCAAAAGCCGCATGCTGGCCAGTTTGAGCACACTTAATTACAGCGGGCAGTGGACGGACACCGCAGCGGCTATTGAACGCGGTATTTACGAATTACGCTTGAACGGGCGACCCGGCGTGGACCGTGCCATCATCTTGATGACCGACGGCATTATTGATACCGGCGTGCCGTCACGCGATCAGGAAAAGGTTCGCTGGTTACGTGAAAACCTCTCGAAAGACGCCGCGCGCAACGGCATACGGATTTTTGGCTTGGCGTTTACCGAAAAGGCCGACTACTTGTTGCTGCAGTCACTGGCACAGGTCACGGACGGGGATTACTTCCGGACCACGCGTCCGCAGGACCTGGGTCCGGCACTCAACTTGATAGATCGCACAATTTCGCAGCCGCGGCAGACTTTTGCTCAACCGCAATCAATTGTGCGCTCCCAACCGACTCAACGGCAGCCGGTACAATCGCAACCAGAACGCATCCAGTTTGAAGAACCAGTTACACAACAGGCGCCGGTTTCATCTACAGGCATTCCGCAGCGGCAGCCGCCAACCAGCGGCACGCAACCCATCGTGCAGGACCAAGCGCCATTAATGGCGGGTCCCGATGAACGTAGAAATGTGGATGACGGCAGCGGCATGTGGAAGATGACCTTGTTTATCGCTGCATTTCTCGTTGTCGCATCCACGATGTTGTACGTGAAGTACGGTGAAGCACTGAGCGGCTTGATTCCAAGGCGCGTCGCTAAGACAGAAGATGATCACGGCCCCAAGGCAGTGCTTTACGATGTTTACGATCCGTCAGACATCAAGCGTTACGAGTTGTCCATGAAACCGGTTGTTATTGGTCGTGTGTCGGGCAGCGATCCGGCCATGGACTACATTGTGGTTGATGAACGTACAGTCGGTCGTTGGCATGCCACGATTGAACGCCGCGGCCAGTCCTTCTGGATTCGTGACGAGGGCAGTGTGAACGGCACTTTTATCAATGACCAGCGGGTGACCACGGAACATCCACTGAAGCACGGTGATATGGTTCGCGTGCACCGGCATGAATTCGAATTTGTTATCCCAGAATTATTTGATTCAGAGAAAACCATGCTTGGCGGTGACAACCGCAAAGCCGCAGCAGCTGGAGAATCTGCCTGAACGAAACGCGACTCAACAGTAACGACGTAACATGAACGCTTCCGCTGAAGCGTTACAGATTTCTCTTCCCCTGCAGGACCTTGAGTCCAATCCAATTCCCCCATATCACCTGCGTGTTTCTACCCGCGCCCGTCGCATGCAAATTCGAGTTAGTCCGTGGCGTGGTATAGAAGTGATTGTGCCCAGACGGCACCCCCGTGCTGAGCGCGAAGCATTTATCGAACGCAACCGCGATTGGATGTTCAGGCAATGGCAGGAAATCTGCCGCGAGTACGATGACGCCATCAACATTTTACCGCCGGAAACCATAACATTACCTGCCATGGATAAAACCTGGTCGGTCAAGTACGTGCAAGGCCCCAGGCGCCGAGTTCGGGAAATGCGAAACGCGTTGGAAATCTATTCACCCGGTAACGATCCAGGGCCTAAAATGGAAACTCTGCGCAAATGGTTGGCGAGCACGGCACGACAATTTCTTGCCCTGCGCCTGCGCAGATTTGCGGTGCAGCACCGTTTCCGTTATCGAAAACTTCAGATTCGCGGCCAGGACGGGCGCTGGGGCAGTTGCACTTCAAATAGTACGATCACGCTGAATTACAAGTTGCTGTTTCTGGCGATTGAAACCGTGGACTACCTGCTTGTACACGAACTGTGCCACACACGTTTTCTCGATCATTCCAGGGCTTACTGGCAACTCGTGAGTGAAATTGAACCGGACTACGATGTGTTGGAAAAGCGGTTGGATGATGCCTGGCACGATGTGCCGGGTTGGGCAAACCGTAATCCTTGATGTATCAAAGAAACAAGTCCGGCAACAACGACTGACCGGCGTCCACCGCGTACTTGCTGAAATCTGTAACACCTTCTTCGTTTAAAACGTCTTCATCCAGGAAAAAGTTGCCGGTGCAATCACGGCTGTTGCGCACCAGAATGGCGTGCGCCGCGTCGGCCATGATCTCCGGTGTGCGACAATTTTCCGGTTGCACACGCCCCCCCAGCATGGCTAATGCCGCGGTGGCAATTATTGTTCGCGGCCACAAGGCATTTACAGCGATGCCTGCCTCACGAAATTCTTCCGCCATACCCAGCACACACATACTCATGCCGTACTTGGACATGGTGTAGGCACAGTAGTCCTTGAACCATATCGGATCCAGGTTGAGGGGAGGGGACAGCGTCAGTACGTGAGGATTATCAGCTTTCTTCAATTCGTCCAGGCAGGCCTGCGTTGCCGCATACGTACCACGTACATTTACATTAAACATGAGGTCGAAACGTCGCATCTTGGTGTTAGCCGTGTCAGTCAGGTTGATGGCCGAAGCATTGTTCACCAGGATGTCGAGACCACCAAAACGTTCCATGCCCTGCTCAACAGCGGCAGCGATTTCCTCTTCATTGCGAATATCCGTTTGCACAGCGAGCGCCTGACCGCCCGCATCTTCAAAAGCTTGTGCGGCTGTGTGTATAGTGCCGGGCAGGTTGGGATGCGGCTTATCGGTCTTAGCCGCGATAATAATGTTGGCACCGTCTTGTGCGGCCCTGAGGGCAATGGCGTGACCGATCCCGCGGCTGCCACCAGTAATGAACAGGGTTTTTCCTTTAAGCGTTGACATGAGGTGTCATCATCATTTCGAACAGTCCTGCTAGGGTATAGAATTGTCACCCGGTCTCCAAGCCTGAACATTACGAGAACGTATTCATCAGCATGGCCGTATTCACCACGTTAATTGAACCCGCCGCATTGCTTGCCCACCTGCAGGACAGTAACTGGGTCGTCATGGATTGTCGGTTCCGCTTGGACGATCACGCTGCCGGTGCTGAATTGTTCAAGTCCGGCCATATAGAAGGTGCCTGGCACGCCGATCTTGAAAAGGAGCTATCGGGTCCTCCAGCACTTTGTGGCGGACGACACCCCTTGCCCAGCCCGGAAAGATTCGCGCAGACTTTAAGTGCATGGAGTATTGATAACGGCAGCCAGGTGATTGCCTACGACGACGTCGGCGGTGCCTTTGCCGCACGTCTGTGGTGGTTATTGCGTTGGCTGGGGCATTTGCCGGTGGCGGTCCTGGACGGCGGCTTTAAGGCCTGGTGTGAAGCAGGTTTTAGCGTTGACCTGGAATACAGACCACGCAAAATCAAGACTTTTTATCCGGCCGTGGATGACAGCCGTTGGTTAATAGCGGACGACCTGGTGTCCGATCTGGAAGCCGGGCAGATCGCATTAATCGATGCGCGTGACCCGGAACGCTTCACGGGAAAAACCGAGCCACTGGATAATAAGGCGGGCCACGTTCCTGGCGCGGTCAACTTACCGTTCAAAGGAAATCTGAACGAACAAGGGAGATTTCGCGACCCAGCGGAATTGCGCTCCCGTTTTCAGGCCGCGATGCGAAAACCAGAGTACACGGTGCACATGTGTGGTTCAGGTGTTACAGCTTGTCACAACATTCTTGCCATGGAACACGCCGGGCTGCATGAATCCATCTTGTATGCCGGCTCGTGGAGCGATTGGATAGAAAACGATGCAAGACCGATAGCAGCGGGGAACAACTGAAAATGAGTTGGATCAAAAGCATTCCCTTCGAAGAGGCCGAAGGTGCGCTGAAGAAAATCTATGCTCGAATAGCCGGCAAAGACGGTTACATCGATAACGTGCTCAGCATTCACAGCCTGCGTCCGCACACGCTGGAAGGGCACATGGCTCTATATAAATCTGTGTTGCACCATTCAGGCAACAAGCTACCGCGCGAGTTCCTTGAAACATTGGGCGTGTACGTGAGCTATTTAAACAACTGTGAATACTGCGTGGCGCACCACCTCGAAGGACTCAGTCGATTGCTGAACGATAAAGATATGGCGGAGACTATTTATACTGCGCTCAAACGCCAGGATTTCGACCTGGTGTTCGACAGCAAACAGCAAGCCGCACTGACCTACGCCCGCAAGCTAACCCTGCATCCGCAGGAAATCGAGGAACACGATTTTATTGCACTCAAAAATGCTGAGCATAGTGACGGCGAGATCCTGGAAATCAATCAGGTCATTAGTTATTTCAATTACGTTAACCGCAGTGTGCTGGGTTTAGGTGTTTCGACAGCAGGCGATGTGTTAGGTCTGTCACCTTCGGGATCAAACAGCAGCGAAGATTGGAAACACGAATAAGAAAACCAGCCAAATTCTATGTCTCGAAGTGCACGTTTAACACGCCATATAAAAACCCAAACCCACTTTTAGCCCGCCTATAAGCGCTACTTCAACCGAGCAATCTGATCACTTCGAACTGACCGCACGGATCGGTATGTTTTGTACAAAAAACAGGGTTTACCCTTATGCAATGACCCCTAATGTGTCTGGTTATATTCTCGCTGTTTGCTTGTCTTTTCGCTGGATCATCCAAGCTCAAAGTCAGAGCGCCCACAAACAATAGAGCGCAACATAAAATGAAAGGACTGGTTTTCACGGAATTTATTGATTTTGTTGAAGATAAATTTGGCGACGTATTGCTTGATGAATTGCTTGAAACAGTAAGACTGGATACCAAAGGCGCATATACCGCAGTTGGTACGTATTCACATGAAGAATTAAACGAATTACTGCTTGAATTGGCC
>JAZFYH010000154.1:0-2521 GCA_036443475.1 Gammaproteobacteria bacterium
AGGATGACGTACATGGAATAATCCAGGTATGCTTTTTCCGCGAACTCCTTAAGGGGTAGCGCATCGATTACAAGAATATGTTCACCAGTTTCACTCATTGGATTATCCGTTCAGTTTTCTGATTACAGTGATTCGGCAAGATTGCCCTTCTTCTCCAGCCAGATTTTACGATCCTGCGAACGTTTCTTTGAAAGCAGCATATCCATCAGCGAGTCGACCTTGTCGCGAGCACTGATTGTTAACTGCACAAGTTTTCGCGTATCCGGTGCCATGGTGGATTCGCGCAGCTGCAAAGGATTCATTTCGCCGAGCCCTTTGAAACGTGTGACCATAACCTTTCCTTTGATTTTCTCAGCCTCAATCAGCTCGAGCACGCCCTGCTTTTCTGCATCATCAAGCGCATAGTAAACGTGTTTGCCAACATCAATGCGATACAGAGGTGGCATGGCGACGTACACGTGGCCAGCGTCGACTAACGGCCGAAAGTGACGCAGGAACAAGGCGCACAACAAAGTGGCAATGTGCAACCCATCGGAATCCGCGTCGGCAAGAATGCAGATTTTCCCGTAACGCAGGTTATCAATCCTGTTACTACCCGGCTCGACACCTAGCGCGACGCTGATGTCGTGCACTTCCTGCGACGTCTGTACTTCGGCCGATTCTACTTCCCAGGTATTTAATATCTTGCCTCGCAATGGCATGACTGCCTGGGTAACGCGGTTCCTTGCCTGCTTGGCCGAACCTCCTGCAGAATCGCCCTCCACCAGGAACAACTCTGTTTCGTTCAGATTCTGCGATGCGCAATCGGCAAGTTTCCCTGGCAGAGCGGGTCCTGTAACCACTTTTTTTCGCACAATCTTCTTGCCAGCACGCAGCCTGGCTTGTGCATTGTTGATGGCAAGTTGGGCTATGCTTTCGCCCATTTCGGGGTGCTGATTAAGCCAGAGCGCAAATGCGTCTTTCACCACACCGGAGACAAAAGCTGCGCACTCACGTGACGAGAGACGCTCTTTGGTCTGACCGGAAAATTGCGGTTCAAGCATCTTGATGGAAATGACGTAGCTCAGTCGCTCCCATACGTCTTCCGGGGTAATTCGCAATCCACGCGGTAAAAGGTTTCGGAATTCGCAGAACTCCCGGATGGCTTCCGTCAGCCCGGTTCGAAATCCGGTTACATGTGTGCCGCCCTGTGGTGTCGGCACCAGGTTTACGTAGGATTCGTTAACCAGGTCGCCCCCTTCCGGCAACCAGCTCAACGCCCAATCAGCCGCTTCCGTCGGCCCTTGCATATGCCCAACCCAGATGTCCGCGGGCAACATCTCGAAGCCCTGCAACGCTTCGGCAAGGTAATCCCTCAATCCGTTTTCATACCGCCATTCGAGTTTTTCCTTGGTCTTCTCATTATAAAATTTGACCAGTAACCCGGGGCACAAAACGGCCTTAGCCCGCAGGACATGCAATAGCCGGGGAATGGAATATGTCAAGGTGTCAAAATATTTTTCGTTAGGCCAGAAACGAATGGTGGTTCCGGTATTTGCCTTACCAACCGTTCCGACCACTTCCAGCTTACTGATCTTGCGACCGTCACGAAAAGACATGTTGAATTCCTTGCCATCCCGCCTGACCCAGACTTCTAGATTCTTCGACAAGGCGTTGACAACCGAAACACCTACACCATGCAAACCGCCTGAAAATTCATAGGTCTTGTTGGAGAATTTACCACCCGAGTGCAACTTCGTAAGAATGACCTCGACACCTGGTAATTTTTCTTTAGGGTGCTTGTCCACCGGCATACCCCGGCCGTCATCACGAACTTCTATGGAACCATCGCGATAAAGCGTAAGGTCGATGCGTTTGCAGAAGCCAGCTATGGCTTCATCCACGCTGTTGTCAATAACTTCCTGGGCAAGATAATTGGGACGCGAGGTATCGGTAAACATTCCCGGCCGTTTACGGACAGGTTCTAAGCCGCTCAAAACCTCGATGTCGGCGGCGTCGTAACGCTTGCTCATGTTGTTCCGTACGCCCAATCTGTGAGGAAATACTCCATGCCTTGCCGATTCTAGCGCCATGCTCTTTTTCGTGCATCAGAAAATGGGCAGCAATGGCTCGGAGCAAGACGGGGCCGCCCACCTGTCAGATAAATTGACCGTCTTCCTGCAGTTGTGTTACTTCTTGCCCCCAGAAGGAAATGAAAGATGGCCAGCAAGCGCAAAACCAAATCTGAAAAACCCCAGTCGTTTGAATCCGCGCTGCAGGAACTAGAGGCGTTGGTTGAGAAAATGGAAGACGGTGAGCTTGAACTCGAAGACGCCTTGCAATCTTTTGAGCGAGGCATCGAGCTATTGCGATCCTGCCAGGGAACCCTCCAGAACGCGGACCTCAGGGTCAAGCAACTGGTCAAGAAACACGGCAAGGAAGCCCTGATCAGCTTCGAAGACGAGCAGGAATAGATATTCATCGGCCTGCGCATCGCCTCAGGTATAATGATTGCTTCATGTCACTTGCTACCTCAATCCCG
>JAZFYH010000155.1:0-3699 GCA_036443475.1 Gammaproteobacteria bacterium
TACCGAACGGCAGGCGTTTCCGCATTGGCTGCAAAATACCTGGCGCGCAAAGAATCAAAATGCATGGCGTTGATTGGTACCGGCGCACAGGGAGAATTTCAGTCGCTGGCGTTCGACGCGGTGTTCGGCCTGGACAGCATTCGTTACTACGACATAGACCAGGCTGCCATGGAAAAATACGAAACCAACATGATGGGTTTTGAAATCAAGCTTGTGCCCTGCGGGTCAGTTGACGAAGCACTGGACGGTGCGGACATTATCACTACGGCTACAGCGGACAAGAAACGTGCGGTCATTCTCAAGGACAGCATGTTGAAAGACGGTGTGCACGTCAACGGCATTGGCGGTGACTGCCCGGGTAAGACAGAACTGGAACAGGAATCCGTCAAGCGCGCCAAGGTTGTCGTGGAGTTTCTGGAGCAGACGGAAGTTGAAGGTGAAATACAAACTCTTGGCAGTGACGCCGTGTACGCAGAACTTTGGGAAATCGTCGGGGGTAACAAGAAAGGTCGTGAATCGGACAGCGAGTTGACCTTGTTTGACTCGGTTGGCTTTGCCATTGAGGATTACTCCGTCCTTAATTATGTGTTCCGGCTGGCAACGGAATTTGAAATCGGTACCGACATGGCGCTGATACCCGAGCCGGATGATCCAAAGAATCTATTCGGAATTTTCAAGAAATAAATGATTTCGCGGCCTGTTAACACGGGCCGCTTGCGTTTCGTATTGCAAGGTAAAGATACCAGAACATGAAGAAACCGCCACGTGAAAACATTTTCAGTGACAGCTGCTTGGACCGGGCGACATTGCTGCGCACCGATTCTGTAGCACTGGCAACACGGCGCAAAAATGAATCGGCACGATTCCTGTTAATGTGCGGAACAAAACACATTGTCGATGCATCCGGTAAGAGTCCGCGACCGCGGTTCTTTCGCTATGACGAAATCGCTGCATACATTCTGCGTAATGAATCGATTTTTCTTGGCACGCGCGATGGCATCGACTATTTCACCGCAGAGGTCGTGGACGGATATCAGCCCGAAAACACAGCGCTGTCTGAACTCAGACCCCTGGTACTGTTGTTCAACGAAGCGGATGCATCGCTGTACGCATACTCGCGGGCCATGTTGTTCTGGCATCAGCGTCATTTGTTCTGCGGCAGTTGTGCCGCACCGACTATCTTTGCGGCCGGTGGACACGAACGTACTTGCAGCAATTCGGATTGTAAAACCGAGACCATATTCCCGCGCATTGATCCCGCTATCATCGTGCTGGTGACGCACGAAGACCGCTGTCTACTTGGCCGGCACCGTAAGTGGAAACACAACCGCTTTTCTACGATTGCCGGCTTCGTGGAACCGGGTGAGAGTATTGAACAGGCTGTGCGCCGCGAGGTGCATGAGGAAACCGGTGTTGAAGTTGCTGCCGTTTCGTTCCATTCCTCACAGCCGTGGCCTTTTCCATCCTCGCTGATGATTGGGTTCACCGCCGAGGCCTGCAGTGAAACCATTACCCTGCATGACGGTGAGCTTGCGGAAGCGCGTTGGTTCACGCGCGAGGATTTGCTGAAAGGTTTATGTTCGGGCGAGTTGTTTGTTTCTGCCCGCTTGTCAATCGCCTATCGGTTGGTTTCCAACTGGTACAGGTCCGATGTCCAGTTTAGCATCGAGGAACTCGAGCAACTGGTCGACAAGCACTAATAATGACTGAAACACTGCAGGTGCCGGTATGGGTTGCGATCATCATCGGCCTGTTCGCATTATGGGCCCTACTTAACCGCCTGTTATTGCCGAGTGTGCGTTGGTACTTCCAGCGACGTGCCAACGTGATCATTGATGAACTCAACATGCGGCTGGACCTGGAACTGCCGGCGTTCAAGCTGACCACACGCAGGGTTCTGATCGATCGCCTCACTTACGATCAGAAGGTACTCGACGCAGTAGAAGCCTATTGCCACGAAACCGGTGCACTACGAGAAGTCGCTATTCGCAAAGTAAAGCATTACGCACGCGAAATCGTACCCGACTTCAGTGCCTACGTGTCTTTTCGGTTTGGCAACATGTTGGCAAAACGTTTCGTGCGCACGCTTTACCGGATTCGATTGGGTTTCGCCGACACCGCGTCACTGGAGAACCTGGACGCGAAGTCCTCGGTGGTTTTCGTCATGAACCACCGCAGCAATATGGATTACATTCTTGTTGCCTATCTTGCCTTGAACAAAATGGCCATCAGTTACGCGGTGGGTGAATGGGCGCGCGTCTGGCCAATACAGCAAATCATCCGGTCATTGGGCGGCTATTTCGTCCGCCGAGGATCAAACGACGCGCTGTACCGACGGGTACTGGAACGGTACGTGCAAATGGCCATCGAGGGCGGTGTGGTGCAGGCAATTTTCCCGGAAGGTGGGTTGAGTCGTGACGGTTACCTCAGACCACCAAAACTTGGTTTACTGGATTACATGTTGCGAGGATTTGATCCAGACCAGGAAAGAGACATCGTTTTTATTCCGGTCGGCATAAATTATGACCGCGTGCTGGAAGACCGGACCCTGTTACTGGACCAACGGAACGACAAAAGTCACCGCACGGGTTCGGAAGCGGTACGCACAACATTGCGTTTCATGTGGAAGAACATCCGGCAGATGATGCGTGGCGATTGGTACCGGTTCGGTTATGCCTGCGCAAATTTTGGCGCACCGGTTTCTTTACGGGAATTCGCCAGTAGTCGCAACATCGAACCGCGCAAGCTCGACAAGGAGGCACGCGGACATCATGTGCAGGCATTGGCCGAAATACTGATGCAGCATGTAGGTAGAGTGATACCCGTACTACCGGTTTCATTGACGTCGCACGTACTGCTCAAAAATTCCGATAAGGGCATGTCACGGCTAGAAATTAAAGCTAGCGTGCAAGAATGCATGAAAAAACTTGAAAATACCGGTGCGCGTATTTACGTGCCACGTTCAGACCGTGATTACGCCGTAGAAGTGGGCTTGCGCATGCTGTTGTTGCGCAGGATTGTTGCGGAGGACGAACAAGGTTTGCTGCACATTAATCCCGATGATCGTGCCCTGCTTGAGTATTACCGTAATGCGATCGCGCATTTACTGCCTGCGGAGGAACTGTAATGCCGGGTTGGATACTCATCGCGTTGGCCTTGGTCACCTTCGTATTGTGGCTAAAGTACGGCCTCGACATGGTGTTGGGCATGCGCCACGTCCCCAAACTTGCCGCTTTCCCGCCACTTGAAGCCGAACAATTGCCATCGCTGAGCATTGTGTTCGCGGCGCGCGATGAGGCTCTCAAAATTGAAGCCGCAACCCTGTCATTACTTGCCATGGATTATCCGTCGCTTGAAATCATTGCTGTCAATGACCGCTCCTCTGACGACACCGGAGATATCCTGGACCAGCTCGCCGCGAAAGACCGCCGACTGCGCGTTATCCATGTGGATTCATTGCCGGACGGCTGGTTGGGCAAGACCAATGGTTTGCAGCAGGGGTTTCTTGCAACCAGCGGTGACTATCTGCTGTTTACAGATGCCGATGTACATTTTTCGCGCGATGCGTTACGACGCGCCATACATTACATGCAGAAATACGATGTTGCGCACCTGACAGTACCACCGAAAATTATCAATGCAAAACCCTCTTTAAAAATCATGCTACCTGCATTTGCCATCAGTTTCTTTCTCAACATG
>JAZFYH010000156.1:0-17808 GCA_036443475.1 Gammaproteobacteria bacterium
CCATCGAGGTCGCACAAAAACGTGTGCTGATTCAAGGTTGGGCTTTCGCATCCGATGGCAGCGATGTTTCGATATGGGCCACAATCGATGGAGAAAAACACATACAAGGCAAGTGGGGGTTGGCAAGATTTGATGTACTCGAAAGCCAGAAAAACGAACACGCTTATGAATCCGGCTTTTATATTGAACTGAAACTGCCCGATAAGTTTGATAATAAAATGCATGTACAAGTGTTTACCGGACCTGACGACACACCAGTGCTGCTGGGTGAATTTTCAGTAACTCGCACGAAATCCCGTAAAGCAAGAAAATCGAAAATGGACGAAGCGAATAAACACAAATTTCGATTTGTTCCCGCCGGCCCAATTGGATCCGTCCGAAAAACCCGGATGGTGTTTCTCGACAAGATTCATTCCCACGGCAAACTCAAGCCATCAGATTCTGTTCTCGAGATTGGCCCTGGCATCGGGCGATTTGCCTTACCGATTACTCAATTCCTGCAACCCGACGGGTATTTCAAGGGTCTGGAAATTCTTCCGCAAGCGGTAAAGCACTGTGACTACCACATCGGTTCAAGGTACAAGAATTTCGAAATGTTTCTGGTGGATGTCAGTAATCGCATGTACAACAAATCCGGTAAGATAACCGCCGCTGAGTACCGTTTTCCTTTCGAGAGTTCGGAGTTTGACCTGGTTTACTTGCAATCTGTTTTTACCCATATGATGTTTCCAGATGTAAAAAACTACATATCCGAAATCTCCCGTGTGCTCAAGCCCGGTGGGCGCTGTATAGCAACTTATTTCCTATTGAACGACGATACCCGGCAACTCATTGACCAGGGTGTGTCGCCGCGAAAATTTGCGCTTAAGCAGGATGATTCTTATTCGGATAACGAGACAAAGCCGGAAGCAGCCGTTGCGTTTGAAGAAGAACTGATTCGTCAAATATATGGTGATCTGAATCTGGAAATCGGGGAACCCATTGAGTACGGTTCATGGCGCGGCATAAAGTCAAAAATGTCACAAGATATTTTAGTAGCTCATAAACATCTGGACGACGCCTGACAGAGTAATTCAAAACCCGGCAGATCAGGGCTCAAACGGATTGCGGTTGATAATAGTATGATCTCTTTCTGCGCCAGTTGAAATAATATCTATCGGCACACCGACCAACTCTTCCATTTTCTCAAGATAAGCGCGCGCATTTTTCGGCAGGTCAGCATAACTGGTGGCACCGACCGTGGATGCCTTCCACCCCCCGAGTTCAATATAAATTGGTTCGCAGTCCGCGTACGCATCGGCGCCCACAGGTATGCTGCATGCCTTACCGTTTCTCGCCTTGTATGCTTTGCAAATGCGAATGGTATCGAGGTCATCGAGTACATCGAGTTTTGTGACACAAAGGCCGGACACACTATTATTGATGACAGAACGTCGCAAGGCCGCTGCATCAAACCAACCACAACGACGTGGTCTTCCTGTGGTCGAACCGTATTCATCCCCATGCCGGGCAAGATGTTCACCCATCTCATCAAACAGCTCAGTGGGAAACGGACCCGCTCCCACTCGAGTCGTGTAAGCTTTGACAATACCCAACACGTAGTCAAAGTACCTCGGCCCAATACCACTGCCAGTAGCGGCACCGCCAGCCGTCGTATTGGATGAGGTCACATATGGATACGTACCTAAGTCGATATCCAGCAAGGCTCCCTGCGCGCCTTCAAACAGGATACTGTTACCCGCTTCACGCAGCTTGTTGATTTCTCCGGTTATATCACCCACCAAGGGAAGAATTTCGTTACCAAGTTCAAGGTAGTGTTCCAGAGTTTTTTGAAAATCCACGGGATCGACGTGGAAATAGTTCTGCAACACAAAATTATGGTAATCCAGCACTTCACCGAGCCGCGATGCGAACCGTTCTCGGTGCGCGAGATCGCCAACCCGCACGGCGCGCCGTGCAACTTTATCTTCGTAGGCCGGACCGATACCGCGACCCGTGGTACCAATAGGTGTTTTTCCACGCGCTTGTTCGCGTGCCTGGTCGAGCGCGACATGGCTTGGAAGAATAAGCGGACACGCCGAACTCACCCTAAGTCTTTCACGTATCGGGACATGGCGAGATTCGAGCGCGCGAATTTCTTCCATGAGCGCGATGGGCGACAGCACGACACCATTGCCAATCATGCATTTCACGCCATCGCGCAGGATACCCGACGGAATGAGGTGCAATATCGTCTTTTCCCCATCAATAACAAGGGTATGACCTGCGTTGTGACCACCCTGGAACCGCACCACGGCAGCGACCGATTCCGTTAGCAGATCAACAACCTTTCCCTTGCCTTCGTCACCCCACTGGGTGCCGATGACAACAACACTTTTCCCCATTTGAAATGCCCCGATTGAAAGTCGGTTCAGGCACGAACGACGTACAACAAGACCGCCCCGAAAACCATGCTAAGCAGGCCGATGATACGCAAAGCCCGCTCCTCCAGCTGCAATACCGCTAGCAAGGTACGCTTAAAATTTGACGGGCTGATGAAAGGCAACATGCCCTCCAGCACCAGGACCAGCGCAAGCGCCGAAAACAGATCTGCCCAGTACACTGGTATACCCGTGTCTAAGGTCGCCGGCGCGAACCATCATTGAAATACTTGAAGAAGTCGCTTTCCGGTTCGATAACCAATATATCTCGACCGGCACCCAAGGCAGTCCGGTAGGATTGCAGACTGCGGTAAAAAGAAAAGAATTCCGAATCACGTTCATAGGCCGCCGCATAGATTTCTGCAGAGCGGGCATCCCCTTCACCGCGAGTCTGCTGGGACTCCCGAAATGCGTTGGCAAGAATAACCGTGCGTTGCCGGTCTGCTGCCGCACGCAGTTTTTCTGCGGCCTCCGACCCCTCAGCACGAAGCTGGGCCGCATGCTGTCGGCGTTCACTTTTCATGCGTTCGAAAATCGAATCCCGCGTTTCGGGCGGCAGTTCAATCTGTTTTACCCGAACATCCACGATTTCCATGCCAAAATCCGTAGCAGCAACCTGCGCACTAATGGTCATGACTTCCATGATTTGCGAACGCTCCTCGGAAATGACCTGCGTCAGTGATCGACTCGCGAATTCATTTTTCAAACCGTTCTTCATGATTTCCAGCAAGCGTCTGGATGCAGAGAGCTCGCTACCTGCTGTCGCGCGGTAATAATTTTGAACGTTCGAAATTCGCCATTTTACAAAAAAATCAACCATGACGTATTTTTGTTCGCCTATCAGAAATCGTTCGGAATCGCTTTCCAGAGTGAGTATCCGTCGTGGAAATTTTCTCGCCGTGTTTATCCATGGCAATTTGAAATGCAGGCCGGGTTCATAATCGGTCTGGACGATTTCACCAAACTGAAAAAGCACCGCCTGTTCCGTTTCACTAACGGTAAAAACCGAAGACCCCGCTAAAAAAACTATCAGCAGGAATGCAAAAAGTTGTAATTGTGCCTTGCCACTCATTGACGGTTCCTCCTTGAACGGTAGTCGTCATCATCACGTGAATTATTATTGTCGGAGGATTTTCCTGATGAAGTACTAAATCGGTTTCCGCCGCTGTCGTCAGTAAACCGGCGTGCACCGCTCTGTTCAAGCAGGCGATCAACTGGCAGGTAAATCAGATTTCCGTTTCCCTCGGTATCCAGAATGACTTTGGCATTTCGTCCCAACACCTGTTCCATGGTTTCCAGGTAAAGCCGTTCACGCGTGACGCCGGGTGCTGCCTGGTACTGGGTCAGTATTTGCAAAAAGCGTTGCGCATCGCCCTCAGCTTCCGCCACCACCTGTTCACGGTAAGCTTCTGCTTCTTGAATTCGTCGTGCAGCCCGTCCGCGTGCCTTTGGTACCACATCATTGGCATATGCCTTGGCTTCGTTTTCAAATCGTTCCTTGTCCTCGCGCGCCTTGACAACATCATCAGTAGCCCCTTTCACGTCCGAAGGAAACTGCACCTGTTGCAGGTTAACGGAACTGATCAGAACGCCTGCTTGGTAGTCATCGAGGGTTTCCTGAATAATCTGCATAGTTTGCTGCGGAATTTTTGGCCGATCCGCGCCCAGTACGGCTTCAAGCGTACTGGTCCCAACAACTTCACGAATTGCGCTTTCACTGACATCCTGAACCGTGAGCGCAGGATCGCGAATCTTGAACAGATAATCTTCGACATCGTTGATGACGTACTGCACGACCATGTCTATCTCAACGAGGTTTTCATCTTTGGTGAACATCTGGGTGCGATGCGAGAAGTTCCTGATCGAATCAACGTTCTCCACCTGGTGGGTAACCATAGGCCACGGCAGATGGATGTGCAGACCCGGCATTGTTGTTTGGAGATATTTTCCGAACCGGAGTTCAACACCGCGTTCGGCGGCATCCACAGTATAGACACCCGTAAACAACACCCACGCTGCGACCGCGATACCGCCAAACAGGAATCCGAATAACTTGTTGGAATCACCGTTGCCGCCACCAAAAAATCCCTGCAAGCGCTGTTGGATGCGCCGGACGACCTCATCGAGATCCTGCGCATCACCGCGATCACCCCAAGGATCACGTCCTTTTTTGCCGGGTTCGTTCCACGCCATCTGCTTCTCCTTAATTCACAAAATTATCAATAAATCAGGCAGCCATTGTAGAAATTGCCCATCCTCAACCGTAAGCTGATTCGGTTTCAGGATGAGGGTAAAGTCATTCCTTCGCTGTACATTAAACGTTGGCACTCCATGCGCGGCAATGCAACATGTAGACGCCAGCCTTCATCGATCGTTTCTTCCTGGCGTACGGCACCCAGCGCAAAGAGCTGTGCACGTAATTTTCCCTGTCGATTGGGCAAGGTTACCCAACCATCGACCATATCGTGACGGAAAAATTCAACAATTGCCTGCTCCAATAACTCGATTCCGTCACCCGTTACAGCAGATAGATGCACACGTCGCGGTTTTCCTTCCTGGTCGTAATCAATCCGCGGCGTGACTGCCGTCAAGTCGCACTTGTTAAACACTTCGATTACCGGTACGTCTTGGGCGCCGATTTCCTCTAGTACTACGTTTACGGTTTCCATCCGATCCCGTTTGCCTTCGGCGTATGAATCAATGACGTGCAATAGCAGATCGGTATCCCGTGTCTCGCTCAAAGTTGACCTGAAAGCCGCGATCAACTCATGCGGCAGGTGGCGAATAAACCCGACGGTATCGGTTATTACAACTGCCGGACCATCAATCATTTCCAATCGACGCGCGATTGGGTCCAGCGTCGCAAATAGTTGGTCAGCTATGTATACGCTGGAACGGGTCAGTTGATTAAACAATGTCGACTTGCCTGCATTGGTATACCCGACAAGTGACACGCCTGGCATGTTCCTTTTGTTTCGGTTTCTCCTTTCCTGTTCGCGCTGCCTACTCACTTTATCAAGCTTCGCATTCAACGTCTGTATGCGTTTGCCAATCAGTCTGCGGTCGGTTTCAAGTTGGGTTTCACCCGGACCCCGTAGTCCGATACCGCCTTTCTGTCGTTCAAGGTGGGTCCAGCCACGCACCAGTCGCGTGGATAAATGACGTAACTGTGCCAGTTCGACTTGCAACTTGCCTTCATGGGTCTGTGCACGTTGCGCAAAAATGTCAAGAATCAATCCGGTGCGATCAAGCACACGACAATCAAAATGACTTTCGAGATTACGCTCCTGGCTTGGCGACAGCGGGTGATTGAAAATCACAAGTTCTATATCTCGATTCGAAACTTGCTCACTTATTTCATCAGCCTTGCCGCCACCAACGAAAAATTTCGGTTCCGGTACACGTCTGCACGTAGTAACGCACTCGATTATTTGCGCACCCGCCGTCGTCGCCAGTTCCTGCAACTCGTCCAGGGCATCATCAATAAAAGTGGCATTAAGCTGAGCATGCACCAGCAATGCACGTTCGCCAATTTGGGAGCGCTCAAGCAAGAGAAAACCCCGGCAAGAATAACTTATTCGTTTTCGGAATCCTGTTGATGTTCGTCGCTACTTGGCATACGAACATTTCGAGCCGGCACAACCGTCGAGATCGCATGTTTGTATACCATTTGGTTAACACTGTTTTTTAGTAACACCACGAACTGGTCGAATGACTCGATTTGACCCTGCAACTTGATGCCGTTAACCAGGTAAATCGAAACCGGAACTTTGTCTTTGCGCAGGGCGTTAAGAAACGGTTCCTGCAAGGAATGTCCTTTTGACATGTCTGGACACCTCTTTTTTTATGATTATTTGTAGTTATTATAAACTGCTCCTGCTGGGTCCAATTTGCGGCTCAGCAGCTAATCTTACCACATGCCTTATCTAGCTGTTTTCAGTAAGGAAATTTCCGACCAGACGGCTGATCCGTTGCTGATAATCCGGCTTGCCGGCATCAACCCAGGTTACCCCCGGCTCACCACGCATCCAGGTAAGTTGCCGCTTAGCATAGCGGCGCGTGGCTACCACGCCGCGTCTTCGCATTTCTTCCACACCATAGTTGCCTTCAAGGTGTCCCCACGCCTGACGATAACCCACGGCGCGCATGGCCGGTAAAGCAGCGTGTACACCCACTATGTTTTTCAGTCGTCGAACTTCATCTAAGAATCCGTTTTCAAGCATTATATTGAATCGTGCCTCAATACGCGCATGCAACACTTCCCGCTCTGTCGGCGCCAATACAAGTTTGAGCAGGTGAAATGGGAAGTCAGCATCCGCACTCTGTGCATGATGCGCCGTGAGGGTTTTGCCCGTCAGGTAATAGACTTCCAACGCGCGCTGGATGCGTTGCGCGTCGTTCACGTCGATACGGCTTGCCGCAGCCGGGTCGATATCAGCCAGTTCCGCATGTAACGCGGATAAACCTTTGTCCTTCATTCGTGACGATAATTTTGCGCGGACAGTGGGATCAGCGCCCGGCATGTCCGCCAGCCCGTGCTCAAGTGCGCGGAAATACAGCATGGTGCCACCGACGAGCAGAGGAACTTTGCCCCGTTCTTTGATATCCGCCATCTCACGCATGGCGTCTTCCCGGAACCGTGCCGCTGAGTAACTTTCGTGCGGCTCCAGAATATCGACCAACCTATGGGGCGTGCGTTGTTGAATGACCCGGCCCGGTTTTGCAGTGCCGATATCCATGCCACGATAAATCATAGCGGAATCAACCGATATGATTTCGAGTGGGAAATGGTGGGACAAGAAAACGGCCGCGTCGGTTTTGCCTGACGCCGTCGGTCCCATAAGAAAAATAGCTGGTGATTTCATTGACCGCGTAAGAACATCGCGTCGAGTTCTGCAATCGACAGTTTCATCCAGGTTGGCCGCCCGTGATTACATTGGTCAATACGCGGTGTAATTTCCATTTCACGTAGCAATGCCTTCATTTCAGGAATGGTTAGCTGGCGGTTAGCACGAATCGATGCGTGACACGCCTGGTCAGCAAGCTTGCGAGGAATTGCCTCCGTAAGTTTCGATGTGTTGCCATGTTCGAGCGCATCGGATAACACATCGCGCAACAACCCGGCAATATCGTGGTTTACCAAGGCAATAGGGATTTCCCGCAGTAGCAACAATTCCCGGCCTTTACGGTCAATTACGAATCCGCTTTTCCTGAAACTTTCCTGCAAAGTTTCCGCAATATCGGCCTCTCTTGAGCTCACCTGCATCTGCTCTGGCAACAATAGCGGTTGTCGTTGTATACCCCCTTCAAGCAGGGCAATTTTGAATTTTTCATAGGTCACTCGTTCATGCGCAGCGTGCATGTCGACAATGATCAGACCATCCGACGCTGCTGAGAGAATATAAATGCCATGCAACTGCGCCAGCGCCAACCCCATGGGGGGCACAGCATCAATGTCGGTTTGCTCAAACCTGCCTGCCTGTTCCGCAGATTTACCATAGAGCGCTGCAGCTTCCTGAAATTGATGTCCGAAAACCCTGCTGTCCCCATGCCGGATAGATTGATAATGACCGCCTAGAGCCGCGGGCGCAGGCGCTGTCTCGGTGGGCTGCTTTGCGGCAAGAAGTCTTTCGACCATGTGACGAACAAAGTCGTGCACATTCCGACCATCACGAAAACGCACCTCCAACTTGGCCGGATGGGCATTGACATCGACCTGTCTGGGGTCGAGTTCAAGATAGAGCACATACGCTGGCTGACGGCCATGGAAAAGAACGTCCGAGAACGCTTGTCGCACCGCATGCGACAGCAATTTATCCCTGACCATGCGGCCGTTGACAAAAAAGAACTGCAAATCCGCCTGGCTTCGGGAAAACGTTGGTTGCGCAACCCAACCGGTCAACCGAAAACGGCTCTGCTCAACTTCCAAGTGCAAAACATGTTCAATGAAAGTCGGACCACAAATTCTTGCCACCCGTCGTTCCCTTTCCTGAAGACTGCTGCAAACAGGTAGCTCCAAAATCGGTTTGCGGTTATGCGTGAGATGGAAAGCCACATCAAAACGACTCAATGCCAGCCGCCTCACTGCAGCTTCAACATGCCCGAATTCGGTCTTCTCGGTTTTCAGAAACTTGCGTCGGGCAGGCGTATTGAAAAACAGATCGCTTACATCGACGGTCGTGCCACGTGGATGTGGCGCCGGTTTAGGTTTACCAACTTGGGCCGGCTTGTTCACGCTAATCTGCCAGCCGGATTTTTCGTGCGTGGCGTTACTGGTCAGCGAGAGATTTGCCACGGACGCGATGCTTGGCAAGGCTTCGCCACGGAACCCTAGAGTTCCAACTGCTTCGAGGTCGTCGAGCGTTGCGATCTTGCTGGTCGCATGACGGGAAAGTGCGAGCAATATTTCACTCTTTGGAATTCCGCAGCCGTTATCGCGCACCCGGATTTTCCTGATGCCACCGTTTTCAATATCAATATGGATGTTAGTCGCGCCAGCATCAAGGCAATTTTCTAGCAGTTCTTTTGCGATTGACGCCGGGCGTTCGACGACTTCACCGGCGGCAATCTGGTTGATCAACTGGTTGGGTAATTCGCGAATCGGCATAGGGTTTGGCGTTCTGGAAAATCGGCGAACGCTTAGGGTAACGACTTGGTGGTTGCCCGCCAACCGGGCTGTGTAAATCAGGAACCGCCGGGAATAACGAGAACGTCGCCGACTCGGATTCGGTCGCCACGGATATTGTTGGCAAGCTTAAGCATATTCACTTTCACGCGATGCTGGCGTGCGATCCCGGACAGTGTATCGCCGCGAGAAATCACATAAGTACGATTGCCTGCCGCGCCCGAGCGTTGCGCCTGGGCCAGCTGTGTACCCGGCGGAGGTGTGTAATAGAAGTATTTGCGAATACCGTCCAGGACCGCCGCCGACAAGCGCCGCTGGTGCCCCTTGTCATTGAGCCGTCGTTCTTCGTCTGGATTCGAGATAAACGCTGCCTCGATGAGAACGGATGGAATGTCCGGTGACTTTAGTACGGCAAACCCCGCGGTTTGCACCTCGTCCTTGTGCAATTTGTTTATGCGTCCGATCCCGGACAATACATGGTCCCCAATACTCAGGCTTGCGCTCAGGGTTGCGGTTTGCGAGAGATCCAGCAACACGTAACGAACCAGGTCGTCCTTATCCGACAATTTTACGCCACCCACCAGGTCAGACGCGTTTTCGCGTTCTGCAAGCCGCTTGGCCATTTCACTCGACGCGCCACTGCGAGACAGGGCATACACCGAAGCACCACTTACCCGCGCATCCCGGAATGAGTCCGCATGGATGGAAATAAACATGTCGGCACGATGCCGTCTGGCAATATCCATGCGACGACTCAGCTTGATGAAATAGTCTCCGTTGCGTACCAGGATGGCACGCATTCCGGGTTCTGCGTTTACCTGGCGCGCGAGTTCCTTGGCAATGGACAAAGTGACGTTTTTTTCGCGGGTCCCTTTGCGCCCGCTTGCACCCGGGTCTTCGCCGCCGTGGCCAGCGTCAATGGCGATAACCACCTCACGCCACTGATTAGTAGTTATTGCCTTGACGACCTTCACCGGTTTCATGTCCACGGGTTCAAGGTCGACCACGAGTCGATGACCGTAAGTGGTATTGGGTTTGACCAGGAAAGATTTCGGTCGCACCGCGAATTTGAGATCCAGCACAATTCGCAGGTTAATCTCGCCGTGCCGGGCATGCCGGATGCGTGACAAGGAGCCAGCTGCCGCAGGTAATTCGTCCGTGGTCATGCGAGTTTGCTTGATATCGAGCACAATCCGTTCGGGATTATGCAACGTGAAAAGATCATGCTGCACAGGCGCCGACAGGTCGAACACCACGCGGGTGCCTTCCGGCCCGGCCCAGACCCGAACACCATCCACCTCGGCCGCCCAGACCAAGGGACTCAGACACAAAAACAGCACCGCTAGGAAGCTGCGCATGCACGCACCCGTTCATGAAGACGTATGTATTAATACAATGTATAACCGGAATTGAGGTAAATTCAAGAAAAATTTAATAAATTTATGAAGATACGGTATATTTTTAACTTGGTTACTAGATTATTGTGCTAACTGAGCGCAAATACGCTCTCCGATAGGGGTGGATGTAGCAAAACTCAAATTCCGCCCTTCTCCAGAGAATTCGAGTGTCAGGGTCAAATCCGGCGTTGGTAGGTGTCGAACACCGTGCTCCGGCCATTCGACGAACAGGTAACCCTGGGTACGATCGAAATCTCGGATTCCCAAATTCTCCAATGCTTCAGGATCGGTAAGGCGATACAAATCCAGATGCCAGGCTTCTCGGCCATGCATCGGGTAGGGCTCAAGTAAGGTGTAACTTGGGCTTTTGACTGTGGACGTCACACCCGCGTGGGTAAAGACTGCTCTGATCAACGCGGTCTTGCCCGCACCCAAGGGACCAACGAGAAACACTACCGCAGGTTCGTCTTTCAACGCACTGGAAAAAATTTCTGCAAAATCCGCCAATGCCTCGAGATCGCGCAGATACACCGTGTTCAAAACGAATTTACCAGTTTGCGCAGGTGTGGCATCAAGTCAGTCGCCACCAGGCCCCGCTCTTGCTTACCAGCGGCGGCATCGCCAGCCAGAGCGTGTAGGTAGACACCCAGTTTGGCCGCATCATCCAGCGACAGCCCTTGCGCCAGCAGTCCTGCAATCACGCCGGTCAGCACATCGCCCATACCTGCTGTGGCCATGCCTGGATTCCCCTGTGTGCAACAGAAAATCGGCGCCACGTCGGCACTGCTAACCAGGCTGCCCGCACCTTTTAACACCACCACCGCATTGAACTTGTCGGCGATAGCGCTAACCGCAGCAATGCGGTCTTCCTGCACGGACTTTGTGTCGCAGCCAAGCAAGCGTGCAGCCTCGCCCGGATGCGGTGTCAGGACCCAATTACCGCGCTTGTCGGTGCGTCCTGCAAGAATATTCAATCCGTCAGCGTCGACGACCAGTGGCAAGGAAGTATGTAACGCAGCGTCGTAAAGTGCTTCCGCCCACTCATCACGCCCCAACCCCGGACCGAGCGCAATCACGGATGCGCGACTTACAAGCTCTGTAAGAGCTGCGGCATCTGCTACGCCTCGCACCATCAACTCCGGTCGCGTTGCGTTAACAATCGCGGCGTGTTCGTTTCGAGTTGCAACTGACACCAGGCCGGCACCGACCCGCAGCGCCCCCTCCCCCGCCATGCGCACTGATCCCGGCATGCCAAGGTTTCCGCCAATAACCAGCAGGTGGCCGTTATCACCTTTGTGTGCCGTGCGCGGACGTTTCCCCAGCACAGCGTGAAAGGTTCCGGCATCCAATATTTCTACGCGTGGTGCGGTGTCGCGAAATATCTCTCTCGGTACGCGCAGATCATGGTAGTACAGGCTGCCGCAAACACCAGGTCCGGCACCGGTCAACAAACCGGCTTTAAGTGCGATAAAAGTTACTGTTGCCTTGGCAATAACGCAGCGACCATGTACTGCACCCGTATCGGCATTCAAACCGGTCGGGATATCCAACGCGAGTACCGGCCGTTTCGATTCATTGACTGCTCTTACGGCTGCGTCATATTGACCTTCCAGTGGTCGTTGCAAACCCGTGCCCAGCATGGCGTCGATTATAATATCCGCAGCAGCAACTCTCGAAAAATCCAGAGCTTGTACAGACCCTTTATCGGCGACAAAGAGTTCGTAGGCGTGTTGTGCGTCGCCACCCAATTTTTCGACTGGCGTGATTGCCATGACACAAACATCCATGCCAGCCTTGAGCGCTAGTGTTGCAACAACGTAACCGTCGCCACCGTTGTTACCGGGTCCGCAAAGCACAATCAATCTGCGAACTCCAGGCCAGTTTGCACGCAACCGGTCAAATGCGGCCTGACCTGCTCGCTGCATCAACTCCAGGCCGTCAACTCCATAATCCTCGATGGCACGGCGATCGAATTCACGCACATCGGTAGCACCGTAGGCATGACGTGGTAGATTGTTCATGCCTGTCATTATATGGCCGTGTGTGCCGGAATCGATGCAGACAGATCAACAAAACCGTCTTTCGCATATCGACCGTGAGAAGCTGGTCCGTGACATCAAGTCATGGGGAATGGACCTCGGTTTCCAGCAAACGGGTATTGCGCCTGTTAACCTGGATACAGCAGCGGAGCGATTGCAGCAGTGGCTGGAAGATGGCATGCATGGCGAAATGAGCTACATGGCCACGCATGGCAGCAAGCGCTACACCCCGACTGAACTGGTTGACGACACCGCCAGCGTGATTTCGGTTCGCATGGATTACCTGCACGGTAGTGCCGCCGAGTCGAACACAATCCTGGACCAGCAAGATAAGGCGTTCATCGCCCGTTACGCCTTGGGTCGTGATTATCACAAGCTAATCCGCAATCGATTGCAGAAACTGGCTGCGCGGATCGAACAGGCGATTGGTCAATACGGATACCGCGTATTCGTGGACAGTGCTCCAGTATTGGAAAAACCATTGGCACAAAATGCCGGTCTTGGCTGGATAGGCAAACACACCAACCTGCTGAACAAGGAAGCAGGTTCCTGGTTCTTCCTGGGCGAAATCTACGTTGACTTGGATCTGCCCGCAGACACTCCCGCAATCGACCACTGTGGAAGCTGTACTCGGTGCATCGATGTCTGCCCGACCGGTGCCATAATTGCGCCATACCGCCTCGACGCGAGACGTTGTATTTCATATCTCACCATTGAGCTGCGCGGCAGTATTCCCGAAGAATTCCGCGAACCTATAGGGAATCGAATTTTCGGTTGTGACGACTGCCAGCTAGTTTGCCCTTGGAATAAATTTGCGCGATATACCAAGGAATCCGATTTTGCTTCACGGCATGGTCTGGACGAAGCGTCCCTGGTTGATCTGTTCGCCTGGGGTGAAAACGAATTTCTGGACCGGACAACCGGCATGGCCATCCGCCGCACCGGTCATATCGGATGGTTGCGGAATATTGCGGTTGCGCTGGGAAATTGTGATCCTTCCGATAGAGTTCGCGATGCTTTGGAAAAACGGCGTAATCATTCGTCCCCGGTTGTGCGTGAACACGTGCAATGGGCACTGAAACGGCAACTGGAAAAACAAAAACATGCCTAGTCAAACCATGCTTTGCACAATTGTACTTGCCGCCGTAATAGGTGTTTTTCCGGCAGCCTACGCATTCGAATCGGATACATTCCACGGCGGTAACTTGAGGGATGGCCGAATAAGCCGTGGCGCGCCAAAAACGCTTACCGGCATTTCCTGGCAGTTTGATGCCGGCACCGAAATAACCACTGCGCCTCTGGTGGCGGGCAATAATATTTTTATCGGAACACGCGGCGGTTCCCTGTATGCACTGGATGCGGATTCAGGTGAATTGCAGTGGTCGTTTGAAACCGGCGCGCAAATTTTGGCGACACCCGCTATCGACAAGAACATCATTTACTTCGGTGATTCGGCCGGTTACGTACGTGCAGCCGACATTAAGAGTGGACATGTATTCTGGACCTTCAAAGGAGATCAATCTTTCACGGCACCCGTGATGGTGGCGAACGACACAGTATTTACCGGTACCAGCAAGGGTGCGCTGGTTGCACTGAACCAGGAAAATGGAGGCCTGCGCTGGACCTTTCCGGTTACCGGCGCTGTGTACGCAGCACCCTCGCTTTACCGTGAAAACATTTACATCGGTGACACGCGCGGCCTATTTCATGTGGTACGGCTGGCCGATGGAAAAACCGGCTGGATTTTCAAAATGAAAGACGCCATATATTCCGCCGCGGCGCATTTCAAAGACCAACTGTTCGTTGGCAGCCACGATTGGAATGTCTATTGCCTGCGTTCCATCGCACTAAATGAATGCTGGGTCTACGAAACCAGTGGAGCGGTGGCCTCCACTCCCGCTGTGGATCGAAAGAAAGTGTACGCTGGTAGTCATGATGGATTTCTTTACGCGCTGGACCGTAAAACCGGCGCCCTGCAATGGCGTTTTGAAACCGGAGACTGGGTAAATGGCTCGCCGGTGTTGTCCGGCTCACTGGTCCTGTTTGGCAGCCACGATGGTTACTTGTACGGACTTGATGCTGAATCCGGTACTAATATTTGGCAATTTGACGCCGGTAGTGCGGTCAAACAATCTCCGGCCGTGCATAAGGGAAAGATTTTTGTTGCCAGCGAAAATGGAACCTTGTTTGCAATTTACTGATCGCGACGAAACAATTTGGCCAGCAAGGCAACCAAACCCGACGTGGATGCATCATGCTCCGCGACAGACTCACCACGTAACGCCTTACCAATCTCGCCTGCCATCCGCTTACCCAACTCCACCCCCATCTGGTCAAAAGGGTTGATGTTCCAGCAAATACCTTGCACAAACGTGCGGTGTTCATACAGCGCTATCAGCTGGCCAAGGTGAAAGGCATCAAGCTTGTCCAGCAGTATGGAGGTACTGGGCCGGTTACCGGGAAAGGTCATATGTGGTACCAAATCCGCGTCCTCTCCTTCCTGCAAAACCTCGTCTGCGGACTTACCGCACATCAGCGCTTCCGACTGGGCAATAAAGTTTTCAACAAGCGTTTCGTAACCAGGCTCGTTGGCAACGGGTTCGTCCATGGCGAGCACGAAATCTACCGGAACAACGTGCGCCCCCTGGTGCAACAACTGGTAGAAGGCGTGCTGACCGTTTTGACCCATCCCGCCCCAGATGATGGGTGCTGAGGCCATGCTTATCGGTTCACCATTGCGTTGTACTCTCTTGCCGCCACTTTCCATGATCAATTGCTGCAGGTACGCAGGTAACAACCGCAGTGCTGCGTTATAAGCCAACACTATCCGTGTGGGACACGCCATAAAACTTGCATACCAGATATCGAGCAACCCAAGTATCAGCGCCAAATTTTCGTCCGCTTGGTCGCAGAGGAAATTGTTGTCTATCGTCCTCGCGCCAACGTGTAGCGCAACAATTTCATCATTTCCAAACGCAATCGCAATCGGCAGTCCGATCGACGACCACATGGAGTAACGCCCGCCAACCCACTCGTGCATTGTGAAACGATGGTTTTCCGGAATACCCAAGCTGGATACAGCTTTAGCGTTCGCGGAAACTGTAATGACTTGTTCTTTCAAACGCTGTCGGCTAATCCCGTTTTCAGTGAGCCAGTCAAGCACTGCTTTTGTATTTACACTGGTTTCGATAGTGGTAAAACTTTTTGATGCGATGACAACCAGCGTTTTCTGCGGATCCAGTGACGCCAGTAACGCAGAACGAGTACGTGGGTCTGTATGGCTCAAGAAATGCGGGCGGACGATTGGTTTGCGCAGGGCTGACAATGCCTTGCAGACGAATTCCGGCCCGAGGTGTGAACCACCTATTCCTATATTCACAACATCCGTATATTTGGCGGAACGGTGAATATTCCGAACCAGCTCCTCTCCCCGGCAACGTTCATGCTCGACCTGTTCGCGTAAGACATCCGTCAACAAACGGGTATCGCGTAGCGCAACATGCCACGCGGCGCGATTTTCCGTGCTGTTGATCGCTTCGCCGGCAAACATTCGCTGGCGCCAATCCGTGAAGCCGGCGTCCTCTGCAAAGGCGAAAAGTGCCGCCTGGGTTTCCGCGTCAATATGGTTCTTGGAAAAATCTGCGAACAGCCCGCCGACTTTCATGGAGAAACGCGTGAACCGATCCGGATCTGCCTTGAACTGGTCACGTAAATACCGTCCCTGCCACCGCTTGGCAAGCCTGGCAAGTGTTTTGTCGCTACGGGAATTGAAAGATGAAGCCATTTATTAACCCACGTTACGGCAAGCTGGCTGCAGAATTAAACACGCCGATGCTACAAAACAATCCAATCGTGGAATTGTATGTGCCGCCGAATACATCGGCGAAATCATGCTCAGGCCGCCTGTACCGGGATCGAGTTGCTGGTTCCGGTGACGGAGTTTTGCTCATCAAGGTAAACTAGTCGCGGCTTGAAGTTTGCCGCCTCAGCTTCCGAAATCGATGCGTACGCGCAGATGATGACACGATCACCGGGACTGGCTTTGTGTGCAGCCGCGCCGTTCACCGAAATGATTCGCGAGCCCTTCTCGGCACGGATTGCATAAGTGGTAAAGCGTTCGCCATTGGTGATGTTGTAGATCTGGATTTGTTCGTACTCACGCATCCCGGTCAACTCCAGCAGGTTGCTGTCGATAGCACAAGAACCCTCGTATTCAAGTTCTGCGTGGGTCACACAGGCACAGTGTAGCTTGGCTTTGAGCATAGTCAGTTGCATAACTCGATCTCATTCGATGCGATTCAGACAAAAACCCGGTTGCCCGGGCGGGAGATGTATTTTACCCGCCCAAGTGGTGTCGGCTCAACCAAGATTAACACCCAGGTATGCGTAAGTTATCGATTAACCTAGCTTTTCCCAGCGTTACCGCAGCCAGTACCGCCACAGATTGGCTGGCATCCTGGGCTTCCGCAAGATCGATTTCCCGGCACACGGAGAAATACTCGGGCTGGAAACCGGCTGCTATCAAGCTCTCGATGGCGCCCTGCTCAAGCTCCCTGAACGCCGTATTGCCAGCAGCAATTTCGCCCGCGACATCGTTCAATACCTGGTACAGCAAAGGGGCAATAGCTCGTTGCCCGGCATCGAGATAACGGTTGCGCGAACTTAGTGCCAGCCCATCCAGCTCCCGCACCGTGGGGACACCGATGATTTCGATATCGAACGCCAGATCACTGGCCATTCGACGAATTACCAGCAGTTGCTGAAAATCCTTTTCACCAAACACCGCAATATCCGGGCACACCAAATTAAACAAGCGCGCAACCACAGTGGCTACACCTTGGAAATGACCAGGCCGACTTGCGCCACACAACCGGTCGGAAATCCCAGGCACAGTGATAATACTTGCGGCGTCCTGACCACCCGGGTACATATCATTCATAGCGGGCGTGAACAGCAGGTCGACTTCCATTGCGCTCAACTGCGCACTGTCTTCGTCCAGCGTCCTGGGATAACTTGCAAAATCTTCGTTCGGACTGAATTGCAGCGGATTAACGAAAATACTGATCACAACGAAGTCGGCAATTTCTCTGGCGACTCTCACTAATTCAAGGTGTCCGGCGTGAAGATTTCCCATGGTGGGCACAAATCCTATTCGTTGCCCTTCCCGGCGCGCAGAATGTACGGCCGTGCGCAGTTCGTCAACAGCGGAAACGGTTTTCATCTTTAACAAAGATCACCCGCATGCGTCCGGTTGTCACTTGAACGTGTGCTCTGTTTGTGGATACTCGCCACTCTTCACATCAGCAACAAACTTTTCAACGGCCGCA
>JAZFYH010000157.1:0-17459 GCA_036443475.1 Gammaproteobacteria bacterium
ATCTGAATCCTGGACCCTTGGTGCTAAACCGAACCACGCGACACCGCCTGTTTCACCCTCATACGTCACGTCAAAGTTCTCTTCAATTGCCACATCGCCACCCAGCAACAGGGCCGGTGAATTGGCAAGTGTTTCGTCCAGCTGCTTGACCGTAACCTGCTCGAGTTCGATATCGTATAACCATAATTGATCGCCATCCGAAACGATCTGCTGTTCAAAGGGAGTGTAATAGTCCCAACGAAATTTGCCCGGGCGAGATAACTGGAACTTGCCTTTAGCTTCCTGCACGGTAGTCCCATCCTCACTGCTTACCGATTGCCGGAACTCGGCTTCCAGCGTAGTAATCCGACTGATATACCCATTTAATGCCTCCGCTGGCGTAATCGACGCAGCGAAGCACAGGTTGACGCTGAATCCACCGAGAAAAACCAAACAGCGAGCAATAGTTACGTGAGAACGAAACATGGCATTAATCCGCAGGTGGTGGTGGCGCGAGCACTTCACGCGTGCCGTTTGTCTGCGGCGGCCCGACGATGCCCGCTGCTTCCATTTCCTCGATCATCCGTGCGGCCCGGTTGTAGCCAATCTTCAGTCTCCGCTGTACACCCGAAATGGATGCCTTGCGGGTTTCAGTGACGATACGAACTGCCTGATCGTAAAGAGGATCCTGCTCAACATCACCAGTATCCTCGCCGGTAATCCCAGCCAGCATGGCAACGTAATCCGTCGGCCCCTCAAGTATTTCTTCCAGGTAACGCGGTGCCCCCGCCTTCTTTAAATGCGCTACAACTCGATGCACTTCCTGGTCGGAAACAAATGCACCGTGAATGCGATATGGCACCGCGGTACCCAACGGCAGGTAAAGCATGTCGCCGTGCCCCAATAAGGATTCCGCGCCAATTTGATCGAGAATGGTGCGCGAATCCACCCGCGACGACACCTGGAACGCAATTCGACAAGGAATGTTCGCCTTGATCAAACCCGTCAGCACGTCAACCGAAGGACGTTGCGTAGCCAAGACCAGGTGGATTCCCGAGGCACGTGCCTTTTGCGCAAGCCGAGCAATAAGTTCTTCAACTTTCTTGCCAACCACCATCATCATATCTGCCAATTCGTCAACGACAACGACAATTAATGGCAGTGGTGTCAGCGTCGGCGTTTCCGCATTTTCTCCATCCAGTGTTTCTTCCGGTTTGAATAGAGGATCGGGAATCGGTTGCTTCGCCGTAATCGCTTCACGAACCCTGCGATTGAAAGTGGAAATATTTCTCACACCCAGTGTGGCCATCAACCGGTAACGTCTGTCCATTTCTGCCACACACCAGCGAAAAGCGTTGGCGGCTTCTTTCACATCCGTAACTACTGGCGTCAACAGGTGTGGGATACCTTCGTAGACGGAAAGCTCCAGCATTTTTGGATCAATCATGATCACGCGAACTTGCTCCGGTGTTGCCTTGTACAGAAGGCTCAACACCATTGCATTTAAGGCCACAGATTTGCCTGCGCCTGTGGTTCCGGCAATTAGTAAATGAGGCATGCGTGATAAATCTGCAACAATTGGATAGCCACTGATATCCTTGCCAAGCGCTAACGTCAATGGAGACGTCGCTGCATCGTATTCCTGTGATTTAAGAATTTCGCCAAGCGTTACCAACTCACGACTTTCATTTGGAATCTCCAGACCAACCGTCGATTTACCTGGAATCACTTCCACAACGCGTACACTGATGGCCGACAACGCGCGCGCAAGATCCTTGGCAAGATTGGTAATCTGATTTACTTTTACACCGGCCGCCAGTTGCAGCTCAAAGCGCGTAATGACCGGTCCTGGATGAACAGCAACAACCTCCGCCTCGATACCAAAATCGCGTAATTTAATTTCAACCACACGGGACATGGCTTCCAGTGCTGTAGAGGAATAACCTGCGTCTTGCGCGGGTGCTGAATCAAGAATGGATAACGGTGGCAATTCGGTATTTGACGGCGGATCAAACATCGGTACTTGCCGTTCCCTCTCGACACGCGCTGAAGATTTGACTCTCTTTATGATCGGTTCGATCCGCGGTTTCTGTCGGTCCTTGCTCGCTTCACGTTGCACCTTCACGAGCTGAATCCGTTGCTGCCTGCTGCGCTGATCTTCGATAGTTTGCCGCACGCGTTCAAAGCGTATTTTCACGATGTCGATAAAAGTAAGCGTGTAACGCCCGGTGAGATCCATGACCATTAGCCACGACACACCGGTAAATAATGTGACGCTACCGAGAAATACCGTTAGCAAAAGCAATGTGGCACCAACGTAACTCATAACGTTTTCCAGCCCGTAGCCGACAAATCTGCCAAGTATGCCGCCGGCATCAACCGGCAAGCTTCCACTGGTTGACCAGTGCAGACTGGCTAACCCGCTTGCGGAAGCCAAAGTGAACAGGAATCCGCCGAGGCGCAAAGACACTTCGGCTTTGTTAATGGAAACGCCATTGTCTCCGCCCTGCCCGCTGCGAAAAATCATAAAGCCCCCGTGGGCGATCAGAATGGGGAAAAGAAAGGCGGGATAACCAATGAGCGTTAACAACAGGTCAGAAGTCCAGGCGCCGGCACGCCCGATCCAGTTGCGAATCGGGCCGGGTTCTCCCGTGAAGGAGAAGCCGGGATCCGCCGGCTGGTATGTCGCGAGCGCAATTAGTAAGAGCGCTGCGATACCCAACGAACCCCAGAGCGCAGCCTCCCTGACGCCCTTGGCGATGTGCACGCCCAAGGCAGGTTCTTCCCGTTTTTTACGTGTCGCTTGCGCCAATGCTTAGGCCAATTTTAAGAAATTCTCGTAACTTTATAATTTAAATAGCTTAAACAATCAACGCCGGGTGAACAATCTTACCGTCCTCCACGTTAATCCCCTTGATCAGCGGCTCGTAGTCCCGCCATTTTCCCCCGGCCAACAGTGAAGCATAGCGGGCAATAGCGGCCGAGAGCGCCTGTGAGGCCGTCCTAGGCACGGCCCCAGGCATATGGGTCACGGTAAAGTGCGTCACGCCTTCCCACTTATAAGTGGGATTATCCCAGGTGGTGGGTTTTGTTGTTTCTATGCACCCCCCTTGGTCGACCGAGATATCTACCACTACAGACCCAGGCTGCATGGCTTTGACCGTGTCTGCTGTGACTAAACGGGGAGCTTTGGCACCCGTGATCAAGACGGCGCCCACCACGATGTCAGCGTCCCCTACAGTAACCGCGATGTCCGCGGAATGGGGGTAAAGCGCTGTGACGTTGGCACCCAGAGCGCGCATTTGTTCCAGTTTTTCCCGATCAAGGTCAAATACGATGACTTCGGCGCCCAGCCCTGCCGCAACACTGGCCGCAGCGCCACCTGCAACACCTGCGCCCAACACGACTACTTTGCCACGTCTTGCAGCGGGTACACCGCCAAGCAATACGCCTTTACCGCCGTGCGGTGCGTACAACAGAGTCGTTGCCACCTGCACCGAAAGCCTACCTGCAATGTCACTCATCGGAGCCAACAACGGTAACTTGCCATCCACTTCTACTGTTTCAAATGCCACCGCGGTCAAGCCGATGTCTTGTAGTTTTCGGGTCAGTTCCGGCAAGGCTGCGAGATGCAGGTAACAGAACAGGAGATGTTCCTTGCGCAGGTGCTTAAGGTCGGCCTCGATGGGCTCTTTGACCTTGACGATCATTTCGGATTCGGCGTAAAGGGATTTCGCTGACTTAACGGTCTGCACACCAACCGCGGTGTATTGCTCGTCTGCATAACCGCTATTGATGCCTGCACCGGCTTCAACCGTAACGGTATGACCTTCACGCACGAGCCCTGCGGCTGCAGCGGGAATCAGGCCAACGCGACCTTCCAGCGGCTTCAATTCGCGTGGCACACCAATGCGCATAAACTCTCCTTTACCCTTTACAGGACATTGCGTAACATCGGCGGCCGGTGTGGTCCGGCCATTGAAAAGCGGCCGGTTGGCCCGCATATAACGCTGTTATAGTCCCCAAATATTGTTGTGCGGCGCGGGATTCCCCGACACCGCACTAGTGACCACGACATCCAAGCAAGTCGAAAATTCAAGGACCAATTATACATGAGTGAAGTCAAACATTGCCGCCTGCTTATACTGGGATCGGGGCCCGCCGGTTACGCTGCGGCCGTTTACGGTGCGCGCGCCAACCTCGATCCGGTACTGGTTACAGGATTCGAACAGGGTGGGCAATTAATGACCACTACAGACGTGGACAACTGGCCCGGCGATGTTGAGGGTCTGCAAGGACCGGATCTAATGGACCGTATGCGTCGTCATGCCGAACGGTTCAACACTGAAGTCGTGTTGGACCATATCAATGAAGTTGATCTTTCCAGTCGGCCGTTCCAGCTGCAAGGTGATTCTGGCGGTTACACGGCAGACGCGTTAATCATTGCCGCGGGCGCCACAGCCAAGTACCTCGGTCTGCCATCAGAGGATACATTCAAGGGCAAGGGAGTTTCAGCCTGTGCAACCTGTGACGGCTTTTTCTTCCGCGGGCAGCAGGTTGCCGTGATCGGTGGGGGCAACACGGCCGTTGAAGAGGCAATCTACCTATCCAACATTGCCGAGCATGTCACTCTTGTTCACCGGCGGGATACATTGCGCGCGGAGAAAATTCTGCAAGACCACCTGTTTGCCAAGGAAACAGAAGGCAAAATCACGATCCGCTGGGATCACACACTGGACGAAGTACTGGGTGACGACAATGGTGTTACAGGTATTCGGATCCGCGGCACCAAGGAAGACCCAATCACTGAGGAACTGACGGTTGCTGGCGTATTCATCGCCATTGGCCATTCCCCGAATACCGGCTTATTTGACGGTCAGCTGAATATGAACAACGGATACATCACCATCCAGACCGGAAGCAAAGGAAACTTCACGGCAACGAGTGTTTCCGGCGTTTTCGCGGCCGGCGACGTGGCAGACCAGATTTACCGCCAGGCAATCACCTCCGCGGGCACCGGCTGCATGGCTGCGCTGGACGCGGAAAAGTACCTGGATAACCTGGCAAAATAAGTCGCCCATGCAGGTTGAATGCCTGACAGGAATGGGTGACATTGATCCCGCCTCTTGGAACGCGTTAATCCCCGACGACAACCCTTTTCTCAGCCACGCGTTTCTTTTGGCTCTCGAAGAATCCGGTAGCGTAACGAAGGCTACCGGCTGGTTGCCCCGACACCTCCTGTTACGCAATGAGCAAGGCGCTGTTGTCGCCGGCATGCCGCTTTATTCTAAAACACATTCTTACGGTGAATTTGTTTTTGACTGGGCCTGGGCAGATGCATACGCAAGATCGGGCTTGAATTACTACCCGAAGCTGCTTTGTGCGGTACCCTTCTCCCCCGTACGTGGTGCACGCTTGCTCGGTGAACACCCAACCCAGCTACTCTCAGCTGCAAAGGCACTCGCTGAAGAATCAGCGTATTCGTCATTGCATGTTTTGTTTCCGAATGCGCGCGATCTGGCCACAGCCAAAGAAAAACAATTTCTTCTACGTTGCGATTGTCAGTTCCACTGGAAAGATACGGGATACGGAGACTTTAATGGTTTTCTGGCGGAATTCCGATCTGAGCGCAGGCGCAAGATACGCCGGGAGCGAACGCATGTGCGCGAGGCCGGTTTCGATTTTCAATGGGTCACCGGTCATGACCTGGACTCGGAACTGTTAAGCACGGTTTATGAACTATATGCAATCACTTACAGAATACGTGGCCGTTTACCATATCTTGACCGAAAATTTTTTGAACTGATTACAGAACTTATTCCTGGCAATATTCGCGTGCTGCTTGTAAGACTCAGCGGAGAGGTAGTGGCTTGTGCGCTGTACCTGCAATCAAAAGACAAGTTGTACGGGCGCTATTGGGGAAGCAAAAAACATTATCCCCTTCTGCATTTTGAAACCTGTTACTACCAAGGCATCGAGTATTGCCTTGCAAACGATCTGCAACATTTCGACCCGGGCACACAGGGCGAACACAAGCTACTACGCGGTTTCAGACCCCAAAAAGTGTATTCCATGCACTGGATGCGTGATCCAACGTTAGCAGCTGCCATTGCAGATTACCTGCAACGTGAACGAAATCTGGTAAACAACTATATTAAACAATGCAGGCAATGCTTGCCGTTCCGACAAATTGAAGACAGCAAAAGATCATGACCAGCCTTCATTGGATAAACCCCGATGCGCCACCGGATGATTTTCCGGATGTATCCCTTGCGACACGTGACCCGGACGGACTTCTGGCTATTGGTGGTGACCTCGGCATGGACCGCCTGTTACATGCCTACCGGCGAGGTATTTTTCCGTGGTTCAACACTGGGCAGCCCATTCTCTGGTGGTCACCTGACCCGCGTACCATTCTTTACCCACGCGATTTTCGAATGCGTCGCAGTCTGGCCAGACGAGTTCGTCAGGCAAATTTGGAAATTTCCATGGACAAAGCATTTGTAGAGGTCATCAAAGCCTGCGCAGCGCCTCGAAATAACGACGGTAACGCCGACACATGGATTTCTGATGACATGGTAACCGCATACTCAGAATTGCACCAAAATGGCTGGGCCCATTCCGTTGAGGTTTGGTTGAACGGACGACTCGCGGGAGGCCTGTACGGTGTTGCGATGGGCGCAGTATTCTTTGGTGAATCCATGTTTACCCTGGAACGCGACGCATCAAAGATTGCGCTGCTGGCCCTTTGCAGGCAGTTGCAGGCATGGAATTTCCAGGTCATCGATTGCCAAATCGCATCCGCTCATCTTTTCAGTCTTGGTGCCAAAGAAATTTCTCGTGAACAGTTTGTGGAGCACCTCGATGCTATGACGGGGGGTCGTGGAAAACCCGGTCATTGGAAATATGAACTGGGCCGTCAGCAACTGTTGACGCCCTTGCCATGAACCGCATAACCGACCGTATTTCATTTTTTCGTTCACCCCCACACGACTGTGGCTATTTTCTTGATCGGCGTGCTGAAACGATATTTGCGCACCCGGAAAGCTATCCGGACAGATCATCCCAAACAGTTTTAGCAAAACACGGTTTCCGACGCAGCGGAAAATTTCTCTATCGCCCGGCATGCCTAGGTTGTTCTGCATGCATTCCCGTTCGTATTCCGGTTTCAGACTTCCGTTTGTCGCGCAGCCAAAAACGGGTGCTGGCACGAAATCACGATTTAAAACAGGCGCAGGTGCAGCTGCTTCCGACGGAGGAAAGACTCGAACTTTATCAGCGCTATCAGTCGGAGCGACATCCGGACGGGCAGATGCTGGCGACCAGCAACCAGAATCTTTTGGATTTCTTTGATTCACCCTGGAGTGACACGCGGTTTACCGAATTTAGGTTGGACGAACAGCTGATCTGCGTTTCAATTTCCGACCGGCTTGATGACGCCTGGTCGGCGGTATACACGTTTTTTGACCCGCGCTTTGCAAAACGCAGCCTTGGAACACTGGCCATCCTGAATCTACTGAGCCTGGCACGAAGTGAATCGCTTGATTGGGTCTACTTGGGGTACTGGATCGCGGACTCCCCCAAGATGAATTATAAGAACCGTTTTCGCCCCATGGAAAAATTCGTCGATGGCAACTGGCTGTCATTGGAGTCTGTCGGTTGAATCATCCCGGGTCATCAGGCAAAATCCCGCCTCTCTGGAAAACTCTGGGTGGATATGGCGAAGGAAGAAAGTTTGCAGATGGAAGGTGAGGTGGTCGAAACGCTGCCCAACACCACTTTCCGCGTAAAGCTTGACAACGGGCATCTGGTAACCGCCCACATATCAGGGCGCATGCGCAAAAACTACATCCGGATACTCACCGGAGATCGCGTTACCGTGGAGATGACTCCGTACGACCTGAGCAAGGGCCGCATTGTCTACCGGGGCCGTTAGACACCTGATTCTTCTGTTTCAAGTTCTTTTGGCGACAATACACTTAGGGTGAGACCATTCTCATCGGTGCTCACGTCAACCTGCCCGCCCTGGGCAAGCTTCCCGAAGAGCAATTCTTCTGCGAGTGGTCGCTTGATATTTTCCTGAATTATCCTGGCCATCGGGCGTGCCCCCATCTTGGGGTCGTATCCGTTCGTGGCCAGCCATTCACGTGCTTTTTCGTCAACCGAAATCTGTACGCCCTTCTCTTCCAGCTGAGCTTCAAGTTCAATCACAAACTTGTCTACAACCCTCGCAATAGACTGCTCGCTTAACGCGTCAAATTGAATAATTGCGTCAAGTCGATTTCGGAATTCGGGTGAAAAAGTGCGGCGAATGATCTCCATGCCGTCTGCACTGTGATCCTGCAGAGTAAACCCTATCGAAGCACGGCTCATTTCCTGC
Organism: Gammaproteobacteria bacterium; assembly: GCA_036443475.1. Taxonomy (GTDB): domain Bacteria; phylum Pseudomonadota; class Gammaproteobacteria; order Natronospirales; family JAZFYH01; genus JAZFYH01. Next base: position 8,360 of record JAZFYH010000157.1, read on the forward strand.
GCACCCGCATTCGTAGTCATAATGATCACGACATTTCTGAAGTCTGCCTTGCGACCGTTGTTATCGGTCAGACTGCCGTGGTCCATCACTTGCAACAGCAGATTAAAGACATCCTGGTGGGCTTTTTCCATTTCGTCCAGTAATAGCACGCAGTGCGGCTGCTTGATAACAGCTTCGGTCAACAAGCCACCCTGATCGAATCCGACGTAACCCGGTGGGGCGCCAATTAAACGGGACACAGTATGCCGTTCCATATACTCGGACATGTCGAACCGGATCAGCTCGACCCCCATTGCCAGTGCGAGTTGCCGAGTGACCTCTGTTTTACCCACGCCGGTTGGCCCGGAAAAAAGGAAAGAACCAATCGGCTTACTGTCGTTACCCAGACCGGAGCGGGACATTTTAATGGCAGAGGCCAAAGTGCCGATGGCCGGGTTCTGACCAAAAATGACAAGCCGCAGGTTGCGATCTAGATTCTTCAAGGTATCCCTATCGGAAACGGTAACACTCTTGGGCGGTATCCGCGCCATCTTGGCCACGATTTCCTCAACGTCGCGCACCGAAACATTTTTGCGACGTTTGTTTTCTGGTCGTAGGCGCATGTTTGCGCCAGCTTCGTCAATCACATCTATGGCTGTGTCCGGAAGATACCGGTCATTAATGTGTTTTGCGGCCAGTTCTGCCGAGGCACGCAACACCTTGGTTGAATATTTGACTGCATGGTGTTCCTCGAACCGTGACTTGACTCCCTGCAGTATTTCTATGGTTTCGTCAACTGTCGGTTCAGGAATATCAATTTTCTGGAAACGTCTCGCCAGTGCGCGGTCTTTTTCAAACACGCCGCGATATTCCTGGAAGGTTGTTGAACCAATACATTTGAGCTCGCCATTTGCCAGCAACGGCTTGATGATGTTTGACGCGTCCATCACTCCGCCGGATGCGGCACCAGCACCAATAATCGTATGAATCTCGTCAATGAATAGTACAGCGCCAGAGCGTTTTTTTAATTCGGCAAGCAGCGACTTGAGGCGTTTTTCAAAATCACCGCGGTATTTTGTACCAGCTATCAACGCCCCGAGGTCTAGTGAATAGATCACACATCCTGCAAGGATGTCAGGCACGTTATCTTCAACGATTCGACGCGCCAATCCTTCGGCCAGCGCAGTTTTGCCAACACCCGCCTCGCCCACGAACAGCGGATTGTTCTTGCGTCGTCGGCAAAGTATCTGGATGGTGCGTTCGATTTCAATTTCCCGGCCAACTAGCGGATCAATCAGTCCTTCTTTTGCACGCTCATTAAGGTTGGCCGCAAAATTTTCCAGCGGATCCTTGGAAGGTTCGGTCTGGCCAGGCTCAACTTCTTCACCAGAGCTTTCGCCTTCTGGCAAGTCTTCATCACCATGTATCCGCGAGATGCCATGTGACATGTAATTAACTACATCAAGCCTTGCAACGTCTTGCTTGGCAAGTAAGTAAACAGCGTGAGATTCTTTTTCGCCAAAAATCGCAACCAGGACCAGCGGCGCGGTAACGTCTTTCTTACCAGAAGACTGAACATGAAATACCGCACGTTGTAATACCCGCTGGAATCCGAGCGTTGGTTGAACATCGTCTGACTCCAGCGCTTCCAGTCGAGGAGTGGTTTCGTCAATGAACTCTGTGAGTTCCTTGCGCAACAGATCAATGTCTACGCCACAGGCGCGCAAAATCTCAACAACCTTGCCCGAGTCAAGAATCGCAAGCAAAAGGTGTTCCACGGTCATGAACTCGTGGCGCATCTTTCTCGCCTCGCCGAAGGCTTCGTTGAGACAGATTTCAAGCTCCCTGTTCAGCAATCTTCTACGCCTCTTCTATTGTACAAAGCAGCGGATGCTGATTGTTTCTTGAATAGTCATTTACCTGCGCTGTCTTGGTTTCCGCTATTTCAAAAGTGAATACACCACAAATCCCTTTTCCTCGCGTATGCACATGCAACATAATTTGTGTCGCCTTGTTCCGATCCATCCTGAAGAACGTCTGCAGGACATCGACCACGAATTCCATTGGCGTATAATCGTCATTCAATAGCACAACCTTATACAACAGGGGGCGCTTTAGCTTGGGCTGTGCCTCCTGCAACGCCAGATCGTTATTAGCTTGGTCTCTTTTGTGGTCGCTCATTATCGTGATTTTAGTCGAATCAATTGACGTTTTCCCCGGAAGGCTAAAAAGGGGCCGGAGGCCCTGGAGGCCGCGTTACACAGGATATTGGGACAAAACGGTGAAATTCAATGTGTTGCCAGACCATCCGGCTTGTCGAGCTTCCCGGCCTGCCCGTAATATAGATAGCTGACACATTATATATATATTTGGAATGGATGCATGCTGGGCAAGGCAGGATCATGATGGACCAAACATGAACAATTTCAACTTCGGCAACAAGCTTCATTACCTGGTGGCAAATTGGCCGCGGCACTTGCCGATTGTTGCAAGTATCTTGCTGATCGTTCTGGTCGCTCAGTCTGCCGCTTCGTTGACATGGAAATTGGTCGCCCCGAGCGCGGCAATTCCAGCAGTGTCGTCAACGCAAACCAGCACTGGTCCACTATCGACCAAAACCCGCTCCGAGCGTGAACAACTGCTGCGACAAGGTTTATTCGGAACTGAAACCGTCTCGCCAGTAAACGCGGGCATCGATGCACCCGAAACGCAACTGAACCTTGTGTTGAGAGGGTTGCTCGCGGGCGAAACCGATCAAACATCAAGGGCTATTATTTCCAATGGTGACGACGAAAAAACCTACAGCGTTGGCGACACCATCGCAGCCGGAATTACTGTTCATGCTATTCTTGCTGACCGCGTAATCATTTCTCGGCGCGGAACCCTGGAATCTGTGCGCCTGCCCAGAGAATCAGGAATTCTGGGTAATAACACCAGCAGCGTGGCTTCGGGTTACTCAGCTGTTCCCCTTGGCACGGGAAGTGAGATTGCCGCAAGTAGCATTAACGCCGTAGCCACCCTGACCGAAATTGTCCGCCCTATCCCCGTTTCTCGTAACGGCAAACAAATCGGGTTCCGGGTATACCCAGGTCGAGCAAGGAAGAAATTTGTAGAATTAGGGTTGCAAGCTGGAGATATCGTGACCGCAATAAACAACATTTCACTGGACGACCCTGCAATGGGCGTGCAGGCTTTTGAGAACCTAGGCAACCAAAGCAGTATCACGCTGAGCCTGATCCGTGACGGACAGGAGCAACAACTGGTGTTGCAAACGGGGCGATGACTTAATGAACGATCACAATGGGCTGAAAACAGTTAGCGAAACAGTTTCCAGACTGCTCCTTGCTTTGCTTGTTTCCTGCCTCCTGTTGTCTGCAAACTACGTCATGGCAGCCGAGAGCGATGCCAGCATCACGCTGAACTTCAAGGATTCTGATATTCGCGAAGTTGCCACCAGCGTCGGAGAAATTACCGGCAAGAACTTTATTATTGATCCTCGGGTTAAGGGTCGTGTCACAATGGTTTCTGCACGACGAATCTCGCTCGATGCCGTGTATGCAACGTTTCTCTCCGTCTTGCAGGTGCATGGATTTGCGGCCGTAACCTCGGGTGACATTATCAAAATCATACCTGCGGTGGATGCCAGACCGGTCCCGGGAGCAGAATCGCGCACGGGCGCAGCGCCGGCAGATGACGTGATAACACGAGTTATTGAAGTGCATAACGTCCCCGCTGCACAACTGGTGCCGATACTGAGACCATTAATACCGCAATTCGGTCACTTGGCAGCGTACCCAGGTTCTAACATGCTGATTATTTCCGATCGTGCGGCAAATGTGGATCGTATTGTCTCCATAATCCGGCGCATAGATCAAAGCAGCGATGAGGAGATTGAAATCATTCCGCTGCAAAATGCGCCCGCTTCTGAAACCGTGCGCGTACTCAGCGCCCTACTACAGAGCACAACCCGGGGTGCAGGAATCCAGGCGCCAGTCTTGGTAGCCGACGACCGCACTAATAGCATTCTCGTCGGTGGCGACAAGACGCAACGATTGCGGTTGCGTGCTCTGATTACGCACCTGGACACACCACTGGCACAAGGTGGCGACACGCAAGTGGTTTACCTGCGCTACGCTGACTCGCAGGCAATATCAGAAATACTCAAAACCTTCGTTAGTGAAGGTGTTGAGGCAGCGGGCGAAAGCGACGCAACCCGTGGTATCAAAGCGGTCATCATTCCCGATACGGCGACCAACGCTTTGGTCATTAACGCGCCCGGTCAAACCATGCGTTCAATAATGGGCATTATCGAAAAACTCGATATTCGGCGCGCACAGGTTCTGGTCGAAGCAATCATTGTCGAAATTGCGTCAGACAAGGCATCCGAACTGGGCATCACCTGGATACTTGATGGCACACCGAACGAACACATTGCCGGCCTAACCAACTTTGCCGGCTCCGGTACAGGCGCGATCGACGCGGTACGTGCGTTCGATGACAACGATTTTTCCGGCATAGGGGACGGACTCTCACTGGGTTTCGGGCGGATTAACCGCTCAGGAGTCAGCTTTGTCGGTCTGCTGCGCGCTCTTGCGGGCGATTCGCGCACCAACATACTCTCTACACCTACCCTGGTCACGCTTGATAATGAAGAAGCAGAAATAAAGGTCGGTCAGGAGGTCCCCTTTGTAACCGGAAGTTTCACCAGCACCGGTGCCGCAGCGGGAAGCGTCAACCCGTTTCAGACCATACAACGCCAAGAAGTCGGCGTCAGCCTCAAAGTTACACCAAAAATCAACGCAGGTGACAGTGTTATTCTCAAGATCGAGCAGGAAGTTTCGAGCATTAGTGAAAGCGCGGACGCTGTCGACATTATTACCAACAAGCGGACCATCAATACCAATGTAATTGCCGAGAATCGGGAAATTATCGTGTTGGGCGGACTGATTGACGACTTCCTGACTGAGACTGAACAACGCGTTCCAGTGCTCGGGGCTATTCCTATATTGGGCAACCTGTTCAAGTTCCGCACCACGAGGCGCATGAAGAGGAACCTCATGGTATTCCTGCATGCAATAATTCTGCGCAGCCAGCAGGATGCAGCGATTTACACAAATAGCAAGTACAACTACATCCGCTCCATGCAATCCACCACGAACAAAGGACGAGTGCAACTCATGCCGAAGGAAAAGCGCCCCATCTTACCGCCATTGAAAGGAGGTGAAACAGTACACATGGAACGTTCTGCGGCGGCGGAAAGCTTGGACAGTGACTGAAAACACCGTGGACAATTCCAACTTACCGCTGGCAGGAGCGCCTTTCCTGCCATTCGGTTTTGCCAAGCGATTTGGAGTTCTGCTACAGCATGAGGATGATACGCTTCTGCTCGTCCATTCCCCCACGACCCCTGTGAGTGCTCTGCTCGAGGTCACTAGGAAACTTGCGCAACACAAATTCAAAGTAAAACGTATCGACGATGAGGAGTTCAACCGGTTGCTGCAGCAATCCTATGAAGCACACTCTGATCAGACAATGCAGATGATGGAAGGCCTTGAAGAGGATACTGACCTGGACAGCGTAGCCGAGCAGTTGCCCGAGCCAGAGGATCTACTGGAAAGTGATGACGATGCACCGATCATACGTCTCATTAACGCTCTGCTGACCCGTGCCATTCGGGAAAATGCCTCCGACATACACATTGAGCCATTTGAAAACAATCTAGTCGTTCGAATCCGTGTTGATGGTGTATTACGCGAAGTCTTGCGATCACGCCGTGCCGTGGCGCCACTGGTGGTATCCAGAATAAAGGTCATGGCAAAACTGGATATAGCTGAGAAGCGTTTGCCACAGGATGGGAGAATTTCCTTGCGGATTGCCAGCCGTGCGGTTGATGTTCGTGTTTCTACAGTTCCTTCAGGGCATGGCGAACGTGTCGTTCTTCGTCTGCTCGACAAACAGGCGGGACGTCTGGACCTGGAGCATCTTGGCATGGAGGAAAATGCCCGTCTGACAATGGATGAAATCATCCACAAACCACATGGAATCGTCCTAGTGACCGGACCCACCGGCTCCGGTAAGACGACGACACTGTATGCGGCACTCTCCCGGATCAACAATCGTAGCCGAAATATTCTTACTGTCGAAGATCCCATCGAGTACTACATCGAGGGAATTGGTCAGATGCAGGTAAATACCAAGGTGGAGATGACCTTTGCACGCGGGCTGCGCGCAATACTGAGACAAGACCCTGACATCGTAATGGTTGGTGAAATTCGTGATCTGGAAACTGCTGATATTGCAGTGCAGGCAAGTTTGACGGGCCATCTTGTACTTTCAACGCTGCACACCAATACAGCTATCGGCACAATTACACGATTGCGCGACATGGGCGTTGAGCCTTTTCTTCTCTCGTCTAGTGTCATAGCAGTGATTGCACAACGCCTGGTCAGACTTCTTTGCCCGGTCTGCAAGAAATCTGGCACAACGGCAAAAAAAGAACAGGAAATTCTGGGTTTGCAAAAAAAAGTGAAACTCTTCAGAGCCGTTGGATGTGACCAATGCAATCACACTGGATATCAGGGTCGAACGGGTATCTACGAACTGGTTTCGATTGACAGCACTTTGCGCGGGATGATTCACGACGGCGCAAGTGAGCTGCAGCTCGAACAACATGCGCGGCAATTCAGTCCGAGTATCCGAAACGACGGATGCCGTCGTATCTTTGCTGGCGATACGACAATTGAAGAAGTTTTAAGGGTTACCCGCGAGGACTAATGGGCGCGTTCCAGTACACCGCACTTGATGATCGGGGACACCGTCGTAAAGGAATTCTGGACGGTGACACCGCAAAGACAGTACGGGCACAACTGCGAAATCGTGGTCTGGTCCCACTGGATGTGCAAGAAACCGCTGCCAGGGAACGTCGCCCAACCCAATTCGGTTTCCAACGCGGCATTTCCACAATCGATCTTGCATTAATTGTTCGACAACTGGCCACACTCATTAACTCCGGTTTACCGCTTGATGAATCGTTGAAAACCGTCACGGAACAAACGGAAAAGGATCGGTTGGCAAACATTATCGCCGCAGTTCGCACACGGGTTATGGAAGGCCATTCGCTTGCTGAGGCTCTGGCGTCATTTCCACACATATTCCCGGAAATATTCCGAGCTACTGTCGCGGCAGGTGAGCAAACGGGTCACCTTGGTCCCGTACTCGAGCGGTTAGCCGATTACGCCGAAACTCGGCAACAAATACAGCAAAAACTATCGCTGGCACTGCTCTACCCTTTTATACTCATTGGTATTTCCACCATTATCGTCAGCGCCTTGCTGATCTACGTAGTACCTAAAGTCGTTACGGTATTTGACAGCATCAACGCCCAATTACCGTTACTTACGCGAATCCTAATTTCGACCAGTGACTTTCTGCGGGACTACTGGGCTGGATTGTTGTTTCTACTCGCGGTTACCGCATTGGGAATTCGTCAACTTCTTTCCATGCCGGAACCACGACGACGATGGCACTATTTCCTTTTACGGCTGCCATTGGTGGGCCGAATCGTGCGCGGCATGAACACAGCACGTTTTACCCGGACTTTGAGCATACTGGCAGGTAGCGGCGTGCCGGTGCTTGAAGCGTTGCGAATATCCGGTGAGGTAATCACAAATCTGCCGATGCGTTCAGCTGTTTCTGCTGCTGCGTTGCGAGTTCGCGAGGGCACCGCCATAAACCGCGCCTTAAAGGAAAGCGGGTTGTTTCCGCCCATGACAGTTCACTTGATTGCCAGTGGCGAAGCAAGCGGTCAACTGGATGCCATGCTGGAACGTGCGGCGACCAACCAGGAGCGCGAAATGGACACACTGATCGCCGCGATGCTTGGTATTCTCGAACCAGTGATGATCCTGCTAATGGGAATCGTAGTACTGACCATAGTGTTGGCCATTCTGATGCCAATATTCGAGTTGAATGATCTAGTCAGGTTATAACGACAGCGCGCGACAACCCGATGTCAGCATGCATTAAAATTTCATTAATGCAGATCCCCAGGTAAATCCGCCCCCAAATGCCTCCAGAAGTATGGTATCGCCGCGCTTAATGCGACCATCCCGAACCGCAACGTCCAACGCCAACGGCACGGATGCAGCAGACGTATTACCATGATCCTGCACCGTGACGATAACCTTTTCCATCGGCATTTTGAGCTTGCGTGCTGAAGCTTCAATAATTCGAATGTTGGCCTGATGAGGTACCAGCCAGTCGATGTCTTCCGGGTTGAGGTTATTTGCTTCGAGCGTTTCGTCAAAAATACTGGCCAAGGTTTGTACAGCAACCTTAAAAACTTCATTGCCTTTCATTTGCACGAAATCTTCGCCACCCTTGACGCGATTAAACCCCTTGGAAACACCTGTTGGGAAAAAAAGCAGGTCTTTATATTTACCATCCGCATGCAAATGTGTAGAAATTATTCCCGGCTCTTCTGATACTTCAACGACAACTGCCCCTGCACCATCACCAAACAACACGCCGGTACCGCGGTCTTTCCAGTTCAAAATGCGCGAAAGAGTTTCCGCGCCAACAACCAGGGCGCGCTTATAAGTACCTGAAGTGATGAACTTGTCAGCAATGGCAAGCGCATAAATAAACCCGGTACAAGCGGCCTCTAGCGCCATGGCAAAGCTGCCATGTGTGCCCAGGCGATCCTGTAACAGCACTCCCATGTTAGGAAACACCTGGTCAGGTGTGGTTGTGCCAACCACTATCATATCAAGATCGTCTGCTGTTATACCGGCAGCCTCGAGCGCGTTACGTGATGCCCGCTCACAAAGATCAAGACAGGTTTCGTTGTCTGGTGTGACATGCCGCTGCTTGATTCCGGTACGTGAGCGAATCCATTCGTCCGTGGTATCAACCATTTTTTCAAGATCTTGATTGGTAACGATCTTATCAGGAAGGAATCGGCCCGTTCCTATTATCCGTGTATACATTCAGACGACTCGTTTTTCCAATACAACATGATCTTCAAGCAGGTGACTGATCCGATTCGGTACCTGCTTCTCTACTTCAAGTACTGCGATATTAATGGCGTTGGCAAACGCAGTTGCATCCGCACTGCCATGGC
>JAZFYH010000158.1:0-4100 GCA_036443475.1 Gammaproteobacteria bacterium
TCGCGCCGGATTAGATGCAATATATCCGCGCTGGCCCAGGCCGATTGGCTTACGACCTCGGCATGGCTAATATTTCCAAAAATTATCAGGCCGAATAGGGCAATTGACATTCTCGGGAACATTCTAAAATCTCCACAGTAGTAGTTGTGTTAGGAGCGCAGCAATGTTCTTAGAGGATCATCGCCTTCATCCAGTCCGCAGTGTTGTGAAAATTGGCAACGGCACTTCCTGGCGGAACCAGCTGATCGCATGCCTCGCGCACGGTCTCATCGAGCGGAGTCTCCAGGATTTCCAGAAATTCTTGTAACTGCGGCACCGTTCTCGGTCCGATCAATGGCGCGGTAATGCCCGGCTGATCTTTTACCCATACGATCGCCAATTGAGCAGCACTCAGTCCGGTGCTTTGCGCAAGTTTGCTGAACTCTATTCCGACTTCAATACCCCGTTTGGTTACGCGATCGGCATAAAAGCCACCACGTAGTACGGCACGCGATTCTTCAGGTAGATTGTCGGCATCTTTGTAACGGCCGGCGAGAACGCCCATTGCCATTGGCGACCAGGTAATTACTCCGACGCCGTGTGTTTGGCACATTGGCAGCAGCTCGTTTTCAATACGACGGTCCAATAAGTTGTATGGCGGCTGTTCGCACACAATTCGGGTGTAGCCTTTCAATTCGCTAATCATGATCGAATTCATCACCGCCCAGGCGGGATGCGTCGAGCATCCGATATATCGGACTTTTCCTTGTTGGACCAGCGTATCGAGCGCCGCTAGCTGTTCGTCCCACGGAATATCAGGAGATGGCCGATGGATCTGATAGAGATCGATGTAGTCCGTTTGCAGACGCTTCAACGAATTTTCGCAGGCGCGAATGATATTAAGACGGGTATGTCCATGGTCGTTAGGCCCGAATTGTGCAGGATCGTCTACGCTGAAGCCCGGCCGACGCTGACCGTGATCCACTTTAGTCGCAATTAATACCTGGTGCCGCTTGCCGTTCTTTTTGACGGTCTTACCAATGATCTTTTCGCCGCCGCCGTTGGCATAAGTATCGCCGGTATCGATAAGATTGATTCCGGCCTCCAGCGCCATATTCAGAATCCTTGCCGACTCGTCCGCAGGTGTTGGATCCAAAAAATTATCTGTGCCGAGGGCAAGAGGTGATATTTGAAGTCCGGTTCTACCCAAAGTGCGATATGCCATGTTTTCTTGTCCTACTGAATGGATGAATTTGAAAGGCAGCTTTGGTTGTGTCGCAGTGTCGCCTGCGATCAGCGATTTTGTTCTTGTGCCCGGTGGGTGACAGGTATATTAGTATTGACCAAATAGCCAATCTGTATATTGTATACGACAATGAATACAATGACGAGAAGAAGGGCATCCGCGGTGGGCAAGGCTTTGGCAGTATAATTCGCCTCACACACCGTTCAAACTTGGCGCGCCGGTAGATTTAGATATTGTACGCCAATACCTCATCACGGCTTTGCCGATGTGATTAATACGATTCAGCTAATTTAATTGCGCATTGGTGGGTGAAGACCCCGGATTGTCGTCTACATGGATTTGCCACTCTGTGGAATATGGGGACGTAGGCCGAAGAACACGCATTAGGACAAGAGTTTGGTTATTGACTGGCTGGTTATTGCCGTTTATCTGCTCGGAATCACCGCAATAGGGGTGTATTCGAGCAAGAAAGTATCTTCATCGTCGAATTTTTTTATCAGTGATAGAAAATTCGGCAAGTGGATGATGACGTTTTTTACTTTCGGCACCGGGACGAACACAGATCAGGCGGTTTCCGTCGCTTCAAAAACATATGTGTCCGGTGCTTCCGGAATTTGGTATCAATGGCTGTGGTTGTTTGCGACGCCATTCTATTGGCTATTGGCACCATTATTTCGCCGTATGCGAGCGGTGACCACTGCCGATTACCTAAATGCCCGATTTGGTCAAAGTGTCGCAGTACTTTTTGCGCTGGTCGGCATTCTGCAATTGTCCGTCAATATTGGCGTGGTTCTCAAAGCATCCAGTTCGGTGATTACGGCGGTATCCGGCGGGGCTATTAGTCCGTCGATTGCGATTGTCGCCATGACGGTTTTGTTCGTCAGCTACGGTGTGGCGGGCGGATTGAATGCCGCGATCGTCACCGATTTTATCCAGGGAATATTGACGATTGTCTTGTCTTTTTTGATTTTACCGTTTGCGCTTAGTGCAGTTGGCGGGATGTCAGGCCTGCGTGAACTTATTGATAACCCGGTAGTTTTCTCGATAGTAGCGCCAAGCGAAATAACGACTCTGTATGTAATAGTAATAGCGGTGAACGCACTCATCGGTTGGGTCGCATCACCCTATTCGATGGCGATGTGCGGTGCGGGCAAAAACGAGCATGCATCCAGGGTTGGACTGGTGAGTGGCATGTTTCTAAAACGATTTTGCACGATCGCCTGGGTATTGACCGGGCTTGTGGCGATCGCATTGTATGCGAACACCGAGACAAATCCGGATCATGTTTATGGCCTTCTGGCCAGAGAGTTTTTGCCGACAATTGCTCCCGGACTGGTCGGATTATTCGTCGCCTCATTGCTGGCAGCGGTAATGAGCTCCTGCGATACGTTCATGGTGTCATCCGCCGCCTTGTTAACGGAAAATATCTACAAGCCCCTAATCAAGCCAAATCAAGACGACGAACATTATATTCGGGTTGGGCGAATCGCCTCTGTATTTGTGGTGGTTGCAGGAATACTGATTGCATTCCGCCTTTCGAGCATTGTGGAGGGGCTTGTGCTTTTCTGGATAGTGCAGGCAATGATGGGAGTCGCAATATGGGTTAGTTTTATCTGGCGGCGCGCAACATCGGCTGCCGCATGGGCCTCTACATTGAGTGGATACGCGGTCTGGTTGTTCACCAGTGACATAGATTTTGCCGGCTGGAGCTTCAATGCGCACTTTTCGCGGTTTTTGCCGGAGTTTATGTTGTACAACGGTCAGCTTTCCCTGCCGTGGCAGATGATCTTTTATCTGACAGTTGCACTAATTGTTATGATTGGTGTCAGTCTGGTCACTCAGGCGCCATCGAATGAAATACTTGATCGAGTTTATGAAACACTTCGAACACCAGTGGAATCGGGGGAGCCAGAGGTAGAGCCAGTGACCCTTCCTGCGAGTACAACGCCTGCTCCGCGGTCGGTATTGATCGATCATCCGGATTTTGAAATCATGAAGCCGACAGCATCGACGGTTTATGGTTTCGTCGCGTGTTGGGTGGCCGTGGGCGCATTAATAGCTTCGTTCGTCTGGATACTGAAGCTGTAAGTAATTTTGTGCTGGCATCGTCAATGGTCGCATTTTCTGTTCAATGACATTATTCTCAGCCCGCGTCGATGGCAATACCGCCTGTTATGCATTGCGCAAGCTTTGTCAACGTGGCACGGAAATTTATTTTAAATCTGAAACTCAAGGTCAAAGTAGTGAGCACATCAAATAAAGAAGTGACGAATTCAAAATCTAAAGATCCCAGCGTTTCGCTCGCAGTTTCGATAGTGATGGCGGCAGTGATAGGCTTCGGTGTTGTTTCATTTTGGAGAGGTGTCTGGTATTTGTGGGATGTGTTGATATTTACACGTCCAGAGGACAAGTTGCTAAGCGGTGCGGCATCTCTGCTGACTGGAGTGGTAATTTTAGGCGCCATGAGAACATTTTATTCGGTTCTCGCTCCGCCAATGAATCGAGTCAATATTCGTCCCCACACGGATTACCACTCATAGTTAGCCAAATCAGTGAAGTCAGTATTCCAGGATTTTTCGAAACATTAGTTTGAGGAGCCTAAAGTGGCTAGTTATTCTCTTCGCTCAGTACGAACCGTCGACTCCCATACTGAAGGAAATCCAACGCGCGTAAGGGTTGGTGGCGTTCCGGTTCCACCCGGTGCAACCCTTAATGAGAAAAGAAGCTGGCTCAAGAATAAGGATGACGGATTACGGCGCATATTAAATTTTGAACCGCGGGGCTCTGGATTGATGTGTTCTGTATTGGTGCTGCCCGCGGAATCCGACGAGGCGGATTTCGCCGTGATCATCATGGAACAGGACGAATACGTACC
>JAZFYH010000159.1:0-2181 GCA_036443475.1 Gammaproteobacteria bacterium
ACTGATATGAACCGTAAAAAGTACGCGTCGCTTGTTGGGCTGTTGGGAATTCTGATCGCATCCTGTGTGCCCGGTGGGGACGGAGCGGATCAGGAAAGCGCCGATCTGATTCTAAGTGGCGCAAAAATATTTACGTCAAATAAACAACAACCCTGGGCGGAAGCTGTTGCCGTTAAGAATGGTCATTTTATCTATGTGGGTGATTCTGCAGGCGTCTCAAAGTACCGATCGGACAGCACACATTCCGTCGACCTCAACGGGCGACTCGTGATTCCGGGTCTGGTAGATGCCCATGCGCACCCGGGTTACATTGACGTTGAGCAGTACGGTGAGATTTCAGAAACAAGCGAAGAAGAAATGTTAGCCGCGGTTAAGAAATACGCAGAGGAGCATCCCGGTGACGAATGGTTGCGGCTCTGTTGCTGGCCGATTGACTTGTATGTACACGGGAACCAGGGGCCAACCAGGGAAAAATTGGATGCCGTCGTTCCCGACCGTCCGCTTTGGTTCGTCAGTGAGTGGTGGCATAGCGGCTGGCTGAACTCAAAAGCATTGCAGGTGCTTGGAGTTGACCAAAACACGCCCGATCCTGCGCCCGGTATAGCCACGTATGCACGTGACGAAAATGGAGAATTGACAGGATGGGTCAAAGAGGGAGCCGGTTGGCGGCATTTTACCGAGCATTTTGAGATCAATGAGGGCGCGCATAAATTGTCACATGAACAAAACATGCTGGCAGCCCTGCAATTACTGAGTGAATCCGGCGTAACAACGCTGTACGACGCAGGCAATTTCGGTTTTGAGGATCTTGTGTACAGTTTTATGGCCAAGCTGGAAAAGGAAGGAAATTTACCGGTTCGTTACGAAGGCACTTATCAGATTTTCTCGCCGAACAGAGTGCAATTCGCCATCCCCGAAATGAAGCGATATAGAAAAGAGTACGGTGGCAAGCGTCTGCAATTCAACACTGTCAAACTTTTCATGGATGGTATTAACCAAAACCACGCGGGCGCGTTGCTGGAACCCTATGCCGATGATCCAGGTTATGTTGGCAATACCATGCTAACTGTTGAGGAACTTCGTGACTTTCTACTGCAACTTGATGAGGCGCAATTCGATATACATATCCACACAATGAGTGATCTGGCCGTTAGAAGAGTGCTGGATGCCGTTGAAGCAGCAAAAGCCATCGCCAAAGATGATTTTTACCCCAGGGTTACCATCGCCCATCTACAGGTCATCGACTCCACAGATTTGCCGCGGATAAAAGAACTGGGCGTCATTTGCAATTATACGCCGTGGTGGTTTGCAGGAGATCGCGACGATCCTCTGAAAATTTCGCTTGGAGATGATCGTTACGGGAATATGTACAAGGCGAAAACGCTCATTGAATCGGGAGTCAACGTTACATTTTCGAGCGACGAATGGTGGGGCGGTGAGCTACTTCGTTCCTATCTGGATCCTTATTTCGGAATACAAATTGGTCATACTCGACAATATCCAGAAGAGTGGCGGGAAGATGGTGTTGAAGAAATCAGGCCACCAGGAGATGAACAGTTAAGCATTGAACAGTTGATCGTGGGATATACACGGAACGGTGCTTATCAATTGCGGATGGAAAACAACATTGGTTCAATTGAAACTGGAAAGCTGGCAGACCTGGTCGTACTCGACGACAACTTGTTTGACATCGATAGCGAAGAGATCTGGAAGGTCAAACCTGCAGCGGTCTTGATGGAAGGTGAAACCATTCAGGGTCAATTACCTGCGGGAAGCCATAATTAGAAAATTTCAGGGGAAGTCAACTTGGATTTCACGGATAAACGGGTCCTGGTAACGGGCAGCAGTCGCGGTATCGGATTTGATATTGCGAAAACTTTTCTGGAGGCTGGAGCGCGTGTCGCTATCAACGGCAGTACGGAGCAATCTGTAAGTGCCGCGCTGGAAAAATTTCGCGACAGTGAACACACGCTCGCGGCGCCCGGTAACATTGGCACCGTTGCCGGCTGCGAGTCAGCGGTGCAGACGGCGATAGAGGCACTCGGTGGCCTCGATATCCTGGTGAACAACGCCGGTGTTGGTGCCGGCAGCCCCATTGCGGATTGTGACGAAGAAATGTGGGACGCGCACTGCGACGTCAATCTGAAGGGCCTGTTCTTCTGCTGCCGCGCAGCCATTCCT
>JAZFYH010000160.1:0-11306 GCA_036443475.1 Gammaproteobacteria bacterium
GGTAGCGGCGCGGCGCCGGTATTGCGGGTTGACTACACGCCACCGGCGCCCAATATATTGGTGGTGAAATCAGCAACGGTTCTGGAAGATCCCGTAACCGGTGTCAGTGCTAATGCCCAGGCCATTCCCGGCGCAACCGTGCAATACAGCATACTCATCACTAATTCCGGAACCGCGTCACCGGATACGGACTCTCTGGATATCATTGACACTATTCCGGCTAATACGGCAATTGTGATGGACGATTTTGGTGGCGTAGGCTCAGGCCCTGTGGGTTTCGTCGACGGATCGCCGTCAAGCGGTCTGACATATACCTTTATCAGTGTCAGCGACCTAGCGGATGACATTGTGTTCCTGGACGCAGCGGATTCACCAATTATACCCGCAGCATCAGGTCTGGATCCGTCGGTACGTAAAATCGTGATTAACCCAAAAGGCACATTTGGTTTCTCGACCACGGGTAATCCAAGTTTTACTTTGATGTTCAAGGTGGAGATTCAATAATTAAAGGGACGCAATGCGTCCCTTTAATTACATTAAATAAATATTTTTTTACTCCTTACCCTGTAACTCGCGATTGACCAGGTACTTCCCAATGTTGATCAAATCTTCGTAATTGCGTACACCACGTGAATTGTTCTTGTATTTTCCGGCCACAGCCACTGTCGGCACGCCCATAATGCGATACCGTTTGGTCAATACGTCGGCGCGCTGCACCTTCGCGGTTACCGCAAAGGAATTAAATGTCTTGCGAAAATCTTCGTCGGATACACCTGTTGTTTGCGTAAAGAACGCGGCGACCGCGTCTTCGTTGCCAATGGCTTGTTGGTCAACGTGAATAGCGTTGAAAAACGGCCGATGAAATTTATCGAACACATCCAGAGTTTCTGCAGTGTAAAAAGCGCGTGCATACAGTGCCCATGTCGGATTGAGAATGGCTGGGACACGCACAAATTTTACTGCATCTGGTTTCTCTTCGAGATAGCCTTCCACGTAGGTTTCAAAGGCAAAGCAGTGTGGACAGCCATACCAGAAAAATTCCAGCATTTCGACTTCACCGGGTCCGGCGCTCGTGGGCTGAGCGGGGACCACCGGATCATAATGCGTACCTTCCACGAACGGCTCGGCCGCATAGACTGCGAAACCGAGTGTCATGCCAAACAGGGCGGTAATCAAACGAACCATTTATGTACTCCTTGGGTGTAGTGCTTTCCTTACAAGCACCGGTTTTAGAAAACGCTGCGCTCCAAAAGTTCAGCAATGATGTGACCGTTTGTCGGCGTTCTTGTGTAACTCTTCTGATGCCAGATGTCTTGAAATCGATATCTGATTGCAAATATTAATTTCCGTGTAACTCTTCCGATGCCAGATGTCTTGAAATCGATATCTGATCGCAAATATTAATTTCCGTGTAAACCTTGTACGTATTGCGCGACCGCGCGAATTTCTTCATCCGTTAGTCGACCAGCCACACCACGCATGATCTGCGCAGGATCCGTCGTCCGTCCCCCGTTTACGGCAGTGGCGCCCGCGGCCGCCGCGCGGTATGCGCGCAATTGGGCTTCGACGTAAGTGGCGTGTTGGCCGGCTAGTGTGGGGTAACCGGAGGCCTCGTTGCCGTTGCCAGTGGGGCCGTGGCAGGCGGTGCAGGCGGACACGCCGGTTTCCAGGTTACCTCCACGGTACAATCGTTCACCCTTGGCCAGTTGCCCTGGATCCGCGGCACCGGTCTGGATGGTTTGCGACGCGTAATAGGCCGCAAGGTCTTCGCGATCCTGTTGGCTTAATGCCACTGCCTGTGCAGACATCAGTGGGTTAACGCGCGCTCGCAGGCTATCCGCTGGCAAAGCGAAGTACTCAAGTTGCTGGATGAAATAACTAGCATGCTGACCTGCAAGCTTAGGCCACTCCGGGTTGATACTGTTGCCATCCACGCCGTGACAGGCGGCACACACTGCAGCTTTTTGCTGACCAGCTGCTGCATCACCGTCGGCGAAAGCACTCAAGGACGCAAGCAAGGCAACAACACCTGCCAACACAATAACTTTTTTCATGGTTTCATCTGCTCCTGATCTGTCGGGCAGTTAGCCGGCCTGGAAATGTGGCGTGATACACTTCCCGCGCGTTTCCGTGGCTTGGTGAAGGCCGCAATATTACACCATGGCCCGGCAAAGAGGCCAAAACGGGGCTGTCCATGCTGGATTTTCGCCAAACCCGCTTCATGTTGAGCGCGGCTAATGCGACTCAGTTTCCCCCCGACCAAGGTCGCGAGGTCGCGTTTGCTGGGCGATCCAATGCTGGCAAGTCCACTGCGCTCAATGCCATAGCCGGGCAGAAAGCTCTGGCCCGTATCTCCAAATCGCCAGGTCGCACCCAGTTGATCAATTTCTTTTCTGTCGATGACGTTCACCGTCTGGTTGACCTGCCAGGCTACGGTTTTGCCAAGGTGCCGGACAGGGTGCGACAGTCCTGGCGGCAGCTACTGGAAGGTTATGTGGAAAACCGGGAATCACTGGCCGGCATTGTTTTACTCATGGATAGCCGACATCCACTAAAGCTTTTCGATTTTCAAATGCTGGACTGGACCCACGAATTGGGATTGCCGATGCATATCCTGCTTTCTAAAATCGACAAGCTGAAAAAACAGGAATTGCGTAAAACGTTACAAAAGGTTGAAACGGCTCTTCCCGATCAATGCAGCGTGCAGGCATTTTCGGCAAAGTCAGGCGAGGGTATCGGCAAAGCACGCGGCCTGTTAACACGATGGCTGTCTGATTGATTATTTTGGCGACGCAGCCAGGCTAATAATTGAATAAATCATTTCTATTTGTGAATTCCATCATACTGTAACGTGTTGTTTTACTGCCATTATTGGTCCAATCAAGCGCCAGGGCTAAACTCCCTGTAAGTTGTTTCTTACCTTATCGGTTAACCAATACTGAGCGCGGCTCCTTCGATGGAATTTCAGCAAAATCACTTCCACGTGGGTGAATGGGAAGTTGAACCACTCTCTGGAACCGTTTCCGGCCCGGATGGTGAAGTTCATTTGCAACCAAAAACCATGGATGTGCTGGTTTATCTGGCCAAACATGCAGGCGAAGTTGTCACCCGCGAAACGCTACTTGCCGCGGTTTGGGGTGAGCGGGCTGTTTCCGATGAACCCTTGACGCGCTGTATTGCAAACTTACGACGTGTGTTAGGCGATGAACGCAGCCAACAGCGTTATATTGAAACTATTTCTAAACGGGGTTACCGGCTGAAAATGCAACCAACTAGGCCGGCTGAACGTGATCATCTTTCTACAATTCATAGAACACTATGGCTGATTACTGGTTCAACAATCTTGGGGCTCGCTATTGCACTAGTGATCTTTTTTCAAGTTGTTGATAGGCAAGGCATCTCTTTAACCTCTCCTTTAATTGCCATTCTTCCGTTCAGTGATCTTTCACCTGCAAAGGATGCCGAGTACCTTTCGACGGGTATAGCTGACGATTTAATTAATTACCTGGTGCGTGAAAAAAACATTGCGGTTCTGTCTAGAACTTCGTCTTTTGAAATACCAAAGCTTGAGAAACCGTTAAATGAGATTGCGCATGATCTGAATATAGTTTTTTGGGTAGAAGGTAGTTTTGAGCAATTCTCAGACAGGTTTGTTTTACATGTGCATTTAATTGACGCAGCAAGTGGCGTTACTGTCTGGGCCCAGATTTTTGAAGAGCGATTAGATCGGTTGCATTTAACACACCATAATATCGGCAGCGCAATAGTTACTGAAGCGGTAAAAATATTGGGAGTTGAAGCAACACGAAATAAAGAAAAAAATGATGTGTTAATTAATCCGAAAGCGATTGAGTTATTCTAGCGCGGGAAACAGTTTTATTACATATATAATAAGGATGACTTTAAGAAAAGCTTAGAATTACTTGAACAAGCTGTCGAATTAGAGCCTGATTATGCAGAAGCACTGGCATATTTAGCGCAGGTGTATTTTTCTTCACCAAACTTCCTTGGCAGTGACTTTGTTTCCAGTCATGAGATGGGAATTAAATATGCAAATCGTGCTATTGCACTCGATCCGGGTTTGGTTGCTCCCAGACAATTGCAAGCACGAGGGCTATTTAATATTGGGAATTACCTGGAAGCAGAGTCTCTATATAAAGAGAGTATTCGTCGCGCACCCCATCATGCCGGTTTACACGTTGGATATGGCCAATTCTTGTTGCACATGGGGAAAATAGCAGAGGCCAGGAAACATTTAGACTTGGCGGCTGAGCTTAATCCCTTGTCGGCTGGATACGCCGGAGCACTGGCCAGGGTCGCGCTACAGTTTGACGATGATGTGACTACAGAAAAATTGATTGGTACAGCTAAAGACATGGGCTGGGGGGCGGCGGATTTGATTGCCGATTACTATTGGAAGAAAAAACGAAATTACAAGAAAGCCATTGATGCCATGCGTGGTGATTTTAATTATTTAATGGGTGATGCATCAAGTTCATTGAACTATGCGGAATATATGCAGGCCGTTGAAACGCGCACGCCCACGCCCGAAGCGATAGATTTCATCAAAACCGTAGCAAAGCTGATAAAGCATCCGAAATTTTGGAAAATGCGTGGTTATTTGGAGATCGGGGAGTTGGATAAAGCGTTTGCTGAATTTCCACTACCTTTAGAATCTGGTGATCCGCAAGTATTGAATAAAGTATGGCTGCCACATATTGCTTACGCAAGGCGGTCTGAATCATTCAAGAAAATGGTATCACGGTTTGGATTAGTGGCTTATTGGCACCAATCTGGTTGGCCGGATTATTGTCGACCGCTTTCTGATACAGATTTCATTTGTGAATAAAAAAACCCCGAATCGAGGGGGGTCGATTCGGGGCCAAGCTTAAAACCCGGCTTGGGGAGGGCCGGATTCTGTCCGTCCAGGGAGGTGGACGGACAAGCGTCCTTGCGGCGCTCAAAGGATTAGAAAACTAAGCGAGAGCTAAGTTCCCAAAAAAAGAACGGCCTGCACAAACAGGCCGTTCTCGGTAGGGGATCGGGAAATCCGTCCTCCTGACGCTGCGGGCTTCCTGCCTGCATGACCGTCACTGGTCAATTTCCCATTGCGTCCATGCAGGGCTAAGTCTGGCGGCTAACCGGGCCGTACGCCTGAAAAAAACCTGTTTATTTCCCTGTTTTTTTATTAAGTATTAGTGGGCCTCGTCCCAGTTGGCTCCAATACCCACATCAACTTTCAGCGGCACCTTGAGCTGTGCGGCGGCGCACATGTGTTCCCGTACGCCCGCTTCAAGTCTATCCAGGTCTTGCTTCAATACCTCGAAGACCAATTCATCGTGGACTTGCATGATCATGCGTGCGGCCAGACCGGACCCGGCCAGCCAGCAATCAATCGCGATCATCGCGCGCTTGATAATGTCTGCCGCCGTACCCTGCATGGGTGCGTTGATCGCTGTGCGTTCGGCATACTGGCGCACTTGTGCCTTACGGGCATTGATGTCAGGCAGGTAAAGCCGGCGGCCAAACACGGTTTCCACGTAACCGATTTTGCGGGCTTGCTCCCGCGTGCTGTCCATGAATGTTTTAACGTCAGGATAGCGATCAAAATACAGGTCCACGTATTCTTGCGCTGAGCGCCTGTCGATCTTCAATTGTCGTGCAAGACCGAACGCTGACATGCCGTAAATGAGACCGAAGTTGATGGCTTTTGCGGACCGTCGTTGCTCGTCGGTTACTGTGTCCAAGTCACAGCCGAATACTTCGGCGGCGGTTGCGCGATGAATGTCTCGATCTTCTTCGAACGCGCGGATCAGCCCACTGTCTCCCGACAGGTGCGCCATGATGCGCAATTCGATTTGCGAATAATCAGCCGCCAGCAACTGGTATCCCTCGGGTGCAATAAAGGCGCGCCGCACGCGGCGACCTTCCTCGGTGCGGATAGGAATATTCTGCAAATTGGGGTCGGTGGAAGATAAACGCCCAGTAGAGGCAACAGCTTGATGATAGGAAGTGTGTACGCGCCCCGTCCTGGCGTTGACCTGTTCCGGCAACCGGTCGGTGTAGGTGGACTTCAGTTTCGACAGGCCGCGGTAGCGCAGGATGACATCTGGCAACTCGTAATCGTGCGCCATTTCCTGCAAAACATCTTCAGCGGTGGAGGGTTGTCCTTTCGGAGTTTTACGGATTACTGGTAAGCTGAGTTTGTCGAACAATATGGTTTGCAATTGTTTGGGTGAGCGGAGATTGAAAGTGTCGCCAGATATTTTGTATGCTTGTTGTTCTAATTCATTTATTGCCTTTTCAAGCTCTGTGCTTTGCTCCGCGAGCGTTTTAACGTCGACTAGCACGCCATGATGCTCCATCCGTAAAAGGCAACCAAGCAGCGGTATTTCAACTGTTTCATAAAGTTCGCATAAAGATTTTTCCTTTTGCAGTTCAGGCCATAGAGCCTGGTGCAAACGCAAAGTAATGTCAGCGTCCTCGGCGGCGTACGGTCCAGCAGTGCTGATATCAATTTCGTCGAAACGCTTCTGTTTCACGCCCTTACCGGCTACGTCTGCGTATTTGACTGTCCGGTGATTCAGGTAGCGCAGTGCCACGGAGTCCATGTCGTGACGTGTAGCCGTACTGTTGAATATATAGGATTCCAGCATGGTGTCATGCATCATGCCCCTCAGCGTTACTCCATGGTTTAACAATACGTGCGCGTCGTACTTGATATGATGCCCAACCTTTGGGTGATTGTCGCTTTCAAGCAAGTTGCGAAATTTTTCCAGCACGGTGTCACGAGATAACTGTTCAGGTGCATCAGGATACTTGTGCGCCAACGGCACGTAGGCTGCTTTGTTCGGCTCGATCGCAAAAGAAATCCCGACAATTTCCGCGTTCATGTAATCCAGGCTGGTCGTTTCCGTGTCAAACGAAAACAACTTTGCCTTGTGTATGCGCTGCAGCCAAACATCCAGCTGTTTTTCATCGAGAATGATGTCGTAGTTGACAGCGGCATCTTTTATGACTGCTGTCTCTTCCGGCACCTCATCCTCCATCTGTTCCAGCCAGCTGCGAAATTCAAAGTTGCGGTACAGTTTCCTAAGACTACTGACATCTGGCGCAGACATTTGCAGTTCACCTGTGGTGATGTCGAGGTCTAAATCGCAACGAATGGTTGCCAAATCACGTGACAGATAGGTTTGTTCTCGATGCTGCAAAAGTTTCTCTGGCAATTTTTTGGCACCACGTACGCCAAGCTCCCGGGTTTCCTCAATCCGCGCATACAGGGCATCAAGGGTGCCGAAGTGCTCGAGCAGGGGTGCTGCGGTTTTTGGGCCGATACCAGGAACTCCGGGAATATTGTCCGAGGTATCACCGATCAACGCGAGATAGTCGACCATCTGTCCAGGTGCGACACCGAATTTTTCTTTTACACCATGTTCGTCAAGCTTGGTTCCGGTCATAGTGTTAACGAGATAAACGGACTTATTTACCAGTTGTGCAATGTCTTTGTCGCCCGTCGATATCATTACGGTTTGCTTTTCCCTTGCCGCACGCGAAGCAAGCGTACCAATCACGTCGTCGGCTTCAACACCGGATACACGCAACAGGGGGAACCCCATGGCTGAAACCAGTTCTATCAGGGGTTCAACCTGCGACCGGAGATCGTCGGGCATCGGTGGTCGATTTGCCTTGTATTGCTTATAAAGGTCATCACGAAATGTTTTTCCGCGTGCATCAAACACAACCACGATGGAATTGGTGTCAAAATCTTTCTGTAAACGACGCAACATATTTGCGACGCCAAAAATGGCTCCAGTCGGTTCGCCGCGTGAATTGGAAAGCGAGGGTAGTGCATAGAAGGCGCGGTAAAGGTAAGACGATCCGTCAACCAGGACCAGGGAAGGATTTTCCATGTTCAACGTTGTAGTGTCGGATCGTCGCCGTTTTCCTGCGTAGCAGCGGGGACCTGCGCATTATCCGATTCCTGCGCGTTATCCGTTTCCTCGTCAATCTCTTCACGTTCAGCGGCGCGGTGTTTTACTGCACGCGCCTGGTCGCGAACTTCAATTCGTGATTGCTGCTTTGGCGTGTACTCAAGCGGACCTTTCTGGCCACAAGCAGCCACAAAGCCGAAAATTATCAACAGCAGGACACGAGAAGCGTGACGAGTATTGCAGCGATGTTTCATTTGGCCAGTATAAACAGGGTGCGCGCCGCTGCCTATGTCCGATGGCGCAATGTTCGAAGTGGCACTTTCTGGACAGCGGGTTGGTCGCGCGACCCATGAACAGCGTGGCGCAGGACGCCGTGGATGCCTGGCAGTGACGCCTGCCGAGTTGTCAGTCGAGAGATTCCAAAGATTCCAGAGTGGCCTGGCGAGCCTCGGTAATCGCCGCAGTTATCGCTTCCGTGTGTGACTCACTGGTTCGGACATGTTGCCAGTTTTCTTGCCAGGTTGCGAAAAGTTTGTCTGCCTTATCCGGCATGTCGCCCGGCATGATGCGGGACAGGTCGCGAATCAACAGTACGTGAGTCCAGGCAGATATGGGATTGCCGCGTTCGTCATCCTCGCCGTAGTACGAATAATCCACATTCAATTGCAACTTGCCAAGTTGCATCAGTATCTCGAAACCCGCTGCGCGGATGTTCTGGTTTTCTTCAGAATGTTCCATGCGCCAACTCGTGTAGCCAAGAGTCGTCATCGCGAATACGAGACTTATCAATGCAACGGTGTTGCGCTTGAGTTGTTCAGCAAGTGAATCTCGAAATCTCATGAACTTTCTCCAGGCGCAGCGTGAACGCGTTTTTTTAAGTCGATACGCAAGTACAGCCACGCGGCCAATAGTCCGCCCCCGGCGCTGGTCAGAAGAAAAATAAGGTCAATCATTGTTGTCTGGGTCAATCCCATGTCGATTGATGAATTATCGTATTCGATATTGTGACCGCTCAGATAAATATCGGTAATCGCATACACTATGCAACTAAGATGGCTGTTGCGAAGCTGGCCAATAACCCGATAAGCAACGCGAACAGTATCCTTCTCGGCATCAGCGTTTAATCACCCAGCAGGATCCCGAAGTTTGTAGGAATAGCGAACAGTCACCTGGTCGTCACTCGAGTTGGTCCACATCAAGCAATAAACTTGATCAGCTTCCGCGGTGAATGCGTTTGACTCGTTGATTGCTTCATGCTCGGTAACAGGGAAAATGATTTCCTCACCAGCATGATAATGCACGTTATAAGAAAGCAGGGCATCGCTTTCAAACGTGTACTCAACACTTTCCCCAACCTTCAGTTCCACGCATGACTCGTGAACTTTTCCTGTAAGGATGACAGTAGACTCATCGATGTCCCTCTGCGGGTCTGCGTGGAGTGAAAAAGCCATGAATGTTAATGTCAGCGAAACAGTAAGCAACAATTTATTCATTGTTTATTATCCTTCCTAGTGCATCCCTAAGTGGCGGGTTTTGCGCAATTTCAGGTTCAACATTTCCACGAAGACCGAGAATGCCATACCGAAGTATATGTAGCCTTTCGGGATATGCATATCCAGGCCTTCGCCGACCAGTGCCACCCCGATCAGCAGCAGGAACGATAGGGCCAGCATCTTTATTGTCGGGCGCTGGTGCACGAAATCACTGACTGCGGTGGCGAATACCAACATAAACCCGACCGCGATCACGATCGCCGCGGCCATGACCCACAGGCGATTGGCCATACCGATGGCGGTGATGACGGAGTCCAGGGAGAACACCACGTCCAGTATTAGTATCTGCACAATGACGGAAGCAAAACTGTTGACTGTGGACGAAGAAACGGTTTCTTCTACCTCCAGGCTGCCGTGAATCTCATAAGTGCTCTTGAACATGAGAAATAGCCCGCCGCCTATGAGGATCAGGTCGCGTATGGATATTTCCTCGCCCAGCACAGTGAACAGGGGTTCGGCCAAGCGGGTCAGCCAGAATATGGAGGCCAGCAGGGCCAGACGGGTGAACACAGCCAGCATGAGGCCTATAGTCCGTGCCCGGGCTTGCTGCTCCGCTGGTAACCGGCCGCAAATGATGGAAATGAAAATAATGTTGTCGATGCCGAGGACAACTTCCAGGACGGTCAGTGTTACCAAAGCAGCCCAGATTTGCGGGTCGGCTATCCACTCAAACATGCTTGGCTCCGTGCTGGTCGAATCAGGGCTAATAAACTAGCACATGCGTGCGGCTTTGATAGAATGCGCGCTCCCCGGAACCAGGAACGAGTTGAACATGAGTACGAAATTGTTGGAGACCGTTGAAATCGATAGCGAGAATGCACGCGGCAGCGTGATTTGGTTGCACGGGCTGGGAGCAGACGGTCACGATTTCGAGGCGCTGGTTCCGGAATTGAAGCTGCCAGCCGAGCACGGGCTGCGTTTTATTTTTCCACACGCACCGTTTCGGACCATCACTATGAACAACAGCCAACCCTTGCGTGGCTGGTTTGACGTGAAAACACTTGATCGCGATGCGTGGGACGATCGAGAAGGTATTCTCGAGTCGGCGCAGTCGGTAAACGCATTGATTGACAGAGAAAAAGAGCGCGGTATCGCTAGCGAGAAGATATTGTTGGCTGGGTTCTCGCAAGGCGGCACGATGGCGCTTTACTGTGGACTGCGATATCCGGAGAAGCTGGCGGGAATCATGGGGCTGTCCACGTACATGCCGCTGACCGAAGATTTTGCCAAGGAAGCAACCGCGGTGAACCGCGAGACTTCGATTTTTATGGCACACGGCTCAATGGACGATATTGTGTTGCCCACATTAGGTGACGAAACCTATGAGTTTCTGCGCGGCCTGGGTTATGACGTGGCTTGGCACGAATACCCGATGATGCACCAGGTGTGTCGCCAGGAAGTGGAAGAAATTCGCAGCTGGTTGATGAACTGCTTCAATCTGAGCAGTTGACCGAATTCAGTGTTTAAGGTTTTCGATGTCCAGGCTGGCCAGGCGGCCAGCCGGCTTAAAGCCCAATACGCGCCCGTAAAAAACCAATTCTGCCTCGATGCACTGCTTAATAGCGTCCGCACTGCGAAACCCGTGAGCTTCGTCCTTGAACGTAAGATACGCCACCGGCAGCTTTTTCTTTTTTAACGCATCAACCATGCGCTTGGCCTGATCCGGTTTCACGATTTCGTCCTTGAGTCCCTGGAAAAAAATAACCGGGCATGCCAATTTATTGGCCGAGTAAAGCGGAGAGCGTTCCTTCCAGTCGACCATTGATTCCGGTAACGGGCCAATGAGCGTATCACCGTAACGGGATTCAAATTTCCCGGTGTC
>JAZFYH010000161.1:0-9180 GCA_036443475.1 Gammaproteobacteria bacterium
CGTGCTCGAGCAGTCCGCTGGCAACAGCGCTGCCGCGTTGTCGAAGGGGAATAAAGAAACACACAATGGACCAGCTGCCGTGAGGGGGATCGCGAAACAGGCTTTTACTGTTCACCAACCTCGGAAAATCCCACGTTTTGCCGTAACAGCACCAGCCGACGCATTCCTTGCCGCGAAACGCCAGCGATCCTCTTACCTTGCCGGCAGCGAGATCAGCCTGCATTGCGCGCCGGTTGCGTGGTCCTTTCATCTCGTCCCACAACTTTCCGCCGCGCGGCAAAAACCAGTAGCGACACCAGCACCCTCCACAGGCACCGCTATGGCCGAACAATCCGGCTACGACCGGCCAGTCATTCTTGCGTAAGCGGCGCACGGATAATTTTGCCGTCATTGTTATTCCTTGCGGAAACCACGGTAAACAAACCAGGCAACCAGGCCGGTGTACCAGGCGCTAAGCAACAGGAAAAACAAAATGTAGATAACTACGGCAAGCATGTGACCTACCTCGAACGCGGTTTCCATTAATTGCCAGGCCAGCAGTGCGGTGATGGCAGGAATCATAATTACCAGGACAACTCGCGTGCTACCGCGACTTAGCAGGGTTGTCGCAATTGTCAGCAATACGCCTACAAGCGGCAGAAAAGTTGCCAGCAATCCGAGTGTTCCTTGCTGCATGACTGACTCGCCGTGACCGCCGGACATTCAATTCAAGACAGAGCGTGTGAATGAGTATGGCGCGACGGGGCAGCCCATTCAAAAAAGTCCGCCTGGATTGGTACCGAAAGGGTGGGGGCCGGTACCAATACCAGGCGGCAAGGCTTGGGGTTTGAGCCAACCTGACCGATTACGAACAGCCAAGTTTTAATCAACCAGGATCGCTTGGGAGCAGCCTGGTATTCAAATCACCAGGACCTATTGGGACAGGCCCCGGAGTCTGCCTACACTAAGACCCGCTGCAACCAAGCTTTAATTCATACTTGTCGCTGAAATGTTTTGCCTACCAGGATCACAAATCTTGAATCTGCCGAATCCCTCAGCCCTGTCTGGATTTGTCAGCAACTTGGCGGTTTATGAGCAGGTTGGGGGATTTCTTTTGGCAGAATTTGTCATATCCTTCAATAACTGCCAGACCCGTGAATCTCGCCGCTTCGGTCTCAGGAGGCTCAGCATGGCAACTCGCCCGCAAGACAAGTCTGTTCACAAAGTTGTGTGCCTGGCTTTTGATAACGCTCAGATACTCGACATTACCGGCCCGCTCGAAGTATTCGGGCGTACGGCACGCTGGTTGCGCGATCACGGGCACACCCCGCAACTTCATTACACGGTTGAGGTGGTGGCCGAGCATGCTGGGATGTTGCGCACTTCGTCCGGTATCGGTCTGCACGCGGAACGTGCCTGGCAGGACGTGCAGCACTGCGACAGTTTGTTCATCGCCGGCGGGATCGGCTGGCGACAGGCGGCAGAAAACGCTGCATTGCTGCAATGGATTCGTAACATGGTGAAACGCACACAACGCACAGCGTCGGTTTGCACCGGTGCCCTGATTCTTGCCGAGGCCGGTCTGCTGCATGGTCGAAACGCAACCACGCACTGGGCGTATTGCGATGAACTGAAACGCAAGTCTTCGGACACCAACGTCGACGCTGACGCGATATATGTGAAAAGCACGGATCGTCTGTACACCTCTGCGGGCGTCACGGCCGGCATGGACATGGCACTGGCCATGGTCGAGGAAGATTGGGGTCAGGCGGTAGCGCTGGCCGTGGCCCAGGAACTGGTGTTGTACTTGAAGCGTCCGGGTGGCCAGTCACAGTTCAGCCGTCATTTGCAGGCGCAACAGTCGGACACGGATCGTATCCAGAAATTGCAGTTGTGGATTCTTGATCATATTGATGAAGAATTGTCTGTTGAACAGCTTGCCCGCCAGGTGGCCATGAGCCCGCGCAATTTTGCGCGCCGTTTCAAGCTGGATTTCGGCATAACGCCGGCCAAGCATGTTGAACTTTTGCGGGTTGAATCGGCACGCGACAAGTTGCAGGAGACGCGATTGCCAATCGAAAAAATAGCTACGCGTTGTGGATTTGGCAGTTCGGAAACGTTGCGGCGCAGTTTTCTACGCGTGCTGGGTGTTACACCGAGCGAGTACCGCAAACGGTTCAGTGCTGCAAGCTAGGTAAAGAAATGGTCCGGGCGACAAAGCTGGCGTCGCCTGCTTCATTCGGTATACCAAGAACTCCGCGCGCATCCTGTAATGGCCTGGCAGTTTCTGGAATGCTTAAGCGTTGTTCGCGGTATATGAAATCAAACGCCTCCAGGCTGGCGAAACGCAACTCGGCTTCCATGCCGTTGCAGACAGATGTCGCGCAGGAAAAGAGATGCTGGCCGTTGAACGGCTTATCCGGAAGAAACTCGCTGCGGATGCCGTTAATACTTACCGCCAGCGGCCTGGCTTCATCCGGTATTAACAGTCGGTGGCGCAACGAATTTCCATCAGAATTAAACCGCCCGCGTACTACGCGCTGTCCATTTTCAATTCGATCTTCAAGTATTTCAAAATTGGCTGCCGGCAGACCAATGTAGTCGGCTTGCATGACGTACGATGTACTGAACGTGGAATGGAAAAATCTCTCCGGCTGTGTTGGAAAATCGAATTGTTCGGCCATGGCTGTCGGCAATTCCTGGGGTCGTGTGGTCACCAGCCACCAAGCCTGCTGCTCATCTGGCTCTTCTAGGTATTCCAGCCGTACTTTTTGTGGAAAAGTTTCCGAGTAAGGCGATAAAAAACCAGTGGCTAACGTACCGGCAAAAACCATTCCCAAGCTGCCCAATGCAAAATATCTTAGTAAGTGTTGATCATTGATCGCAAAAAGTGGCAGGACAGCGATGGCGGCCATAAACAATGGCACGACGACGAACAGAGTTTGCCGCATGCCGAGCGCGTGATCCATAAATTCAGCAATCTGCGTCCATAACAACACGTTCATGCTCACCGGCAACAGTAACAACACTTCACGCACTACTGTTTTGGCACCCAATGCAGTGAACCGCAGGACCAGCAACACGAATACAAGCGTAGCTAGCGGTAACACGAACAGGATGCCTACACCAGGCAAGGTTAATCCAACGCCGATTCCCAGCACGGCAAAAACGCTCCAATTGCCGTATGCCAAACCCCAGTAACCTGTCCTCTTTGCCACGATCATTGCTGTCAGGCAACACGCCAGGTAAACGCTGACCCAAAGCGCGATGCGCATCGGTAACGGGTTAGACCACCAAGGCTCAACCGAACCTGATAGCAAGACCGCTAGCTTTGTGACTGTGACTCCCAATGCAATTGAAATCGTACCCAACAACACATGTGCAATGACCCCCCATGCCAGTGCATGCATTTTCATGCGGCCAAGCTTGAGGCTTTCACCCAGCAAAATGAAAAGCACAAGCGTGAGTATTACTGCAATGGGTCCCGCCCATGCAGCAGGATAGGACACCGTGCCAAATCGCAGCAGGTCCATGTACACCGCGTTACCTTCATGCGGCTCGGAAAAATCCAGATTGGCAAATTCACGGGTCATGGCCAGTGCGTTTTCGCCGTGATGTTGCAAGCTGGCAATGTTCAGGTTGGTAATGTTATCGAAAGGTGTGTGGTAATAAGCCACGTTTTCCGCGTAGGCGAAATTCATTCCCGCCAAACCAGCCTGTTTGAAAATGGTCAAATCCGTATCGTTAGGAAGAATTTTGTATATTTCGAAGTACAACGAGGTGGTTGCCGGGTAGGACACTGCCCGCTTGTAGGCATCGATCAACCAGGCATTAGGTTCACTGGTTTCAAACATCACGCTCTGACCGGCAGTACCACGAGCTTCAAAATTGAGAACCACGCCAACATTTTTTAAGTAAGGATGATCGAGCGCCGCCTTGGCACCGAAGAGGCCAAATTCTTCACCTTCGTTGAATAAGAACACCACCGGATTGATGGACAGCGCTTCGTCCTTTGCGATGCGCAACACCTCAAGCAACGTGACGACGGCAGTACCGTCATCACTGGCTCCCGGTGTAGCACCCTGGCTGTCGTAATGAGCAACCAGCACGACTGCGGGACCTTCTGTCTTACCCGGCAATTGCACGAGAATATTGTTTACCTGAGCGCAACCTATCGAGGAAACACGTGTCGAGCGTCGACAGGTAAATGCTGCTTGCTCCACGTAATTAACGTTCATCTCCTGCAACTGTTCAATGATTCGCTGCCTAACCAGTGCATTTTCCGGCGTACCCACCGCGTGCGACTGGTTTTCCGTAAGCAGGTGTTCAAGCCGCGTAAGCGCGCGCTCCGCGGAAAACTCGTTTTGTGCGACGCTAGCCGATTTCACTGGTGGTGGCTTGAGTCGGACGTGATTGACCAGTAGAAGGAGGACTAGTAAGAGGGGAAATAGCAGGAAAATTTCCCTGCCGGCGCGCGTACCAGTGTCCGCATCCGGGTTCATGACAGCCTCCAGATTCTCAACGGTAGCGCTGTTGCAGGGTTTTCAGGGTTTCCTTGCCGGGGCAAAGCTCGTTGAACGGCAGTTCATTGAGGGGTTGTTTTACGGACTGGTTTATGGCGTGCATATCGGGTTGCGCTTCATCTATGAATAGCAATCCCGTCACTATTTCGCCCTTTTTTTGATGCTCGCGCAAATATTGGTCGGCACGCGCGCGATCGATGGGATCATAATTTTCGCGAGTTTTCCGCAACACAATAGTGCTGCCATCGTGCAGTTTTATGGGCATGGCTTCGCCTTTGTCGTAGGCGATCCGAATGGTTTCTTTGGGTGGAACAAAATCCGTATGAATCGCGGGGTGATAGAACTGGCGTGTATACGCATAACTCTTTGTAGAATCTTCGTGATCATTGAATGTCACGCACGGCGATAAAACGTCAATGAGTGCGAATCCCGGGTGACTGATGCCCGCTTTTATTAATGGTATGAGTTGTGCTTTATCGCCGGAAAAGCTGCGCGCTACAAAAGTACCGCCCAGGGCAATAGTCCCAAGTACTGGGTCAATCGGCGGTTGCTGGTTTACTTCGCCTTTTTTCGCTTTACTGCCCACATCGGCTGAGGCGGAAAACTGGCCCTTGGTCAAACCATACACGCCATTATTCTCGATGATGTACAACATGTTCAGATTGCGACGTAGCACATGCACAAACTGACCTAACCCGATGGACAATGAATCACCGTCACCGGATACACCGATATAGATAAGATCACGATTAGCCGCATTGGCGCCGGTCGCCACCGAAGGCATGCGACCGTGCACGGTATTAATGCCATGCGATTGTTCCAGAAAATACGCCGGCGTCTTGGAAGAACAACCGATACCGCTCATCTTGGCCACTCGGTGCGGTTCAATACTCAGTTCAAAAAATGCCTGGATGATCGCGGAGGTAATGGAATCGTGTCCACAACCAGCGCATAAGGTGGACATTCCGCCTTCATAATCGCGCACCGTCAGGCCAAGTTTATTTTTCGACTGCCGCGAATGACGAACGCTAGGTTTACGCATAAAACTCATGCCGCAACCCCTTTTTCCAACGCACTTGTAATACCGTCGACGATGCAACGTGAATCGATGGGCATGCCGCTGTAGTGTAATATGGAATGCAGTTTATCCTTTGCCACGGCGGTTTCAAGAATGAGCAGGGATTTCAACTGACCGTCCCGGTTTTGTTCCACGACAAATATCTGTTCATGCTTGTCCAGGAATTTTTCTACCGTGTCATTGAACGGAAACGCGCGCACACGCAAGTAATTCAGCTCAACGCCACCTGCCGCTAGCAGATCTTTCGCTTCTCGTACCGCGCCATCGCAAGAACCAAGCGAAACAATTGCCGTTTTGACGCCTTTCTTTTGCATGACGACTGGTCCCGGCAGTAGCCCTTTCGCGGTTTCAAACTTACGCAGCAAGCGATCAATCACAGCCTGGTATTCCTCGGCATCTTCCGTGTACCAACCTTCTGCGGTATGGCCGGAGCCGCGCAGGAAATAGGCGCCTTTCGGATGCGCGCCGGGAATGGTCCGATACGGAATCGCGTCACCGTCTGCGTCAGTATAGCGGTGGAATACATCCATTTTTTCCAGTTGCTCCACCGAATAAACCTTACCGCGGTCCGGGCGATAAGATTCATCCCATTCAAGCTCTTTAACCATCCAGTCATTCATGCCTATATCAAGATCGGTCAGCACAAACACCGGTGTTTGCAAACGCTCGGCCATGTCAAATGCCGTGACGGACAACTCAAAACATTCATGTGGATCAGCTGGATAAATACAGATGTGTCGCGTATCGCCGTGGGAAGCGTAAGCGCAAGCCATAATGTCGCACTGTTGCGTGCGGGTTGGCATACCGGTAGACGGACCCACCCGTTGTACGTCAAAAATGACCGCCGGTATTTCTGTGAAATAGCCGAACCCTACGAATTCGTTCATCAAGGAAATGCCCGGACCACTGGTAGGTGTGAATGCACGCGCGCCGTTCCAGCCGGCGCCAAGCACCATTCCTATTGCCGAAAGTTCGTCCTCTGCCTGGATGATGCAACAACGCATTTCGCTGCCATCCGTATCGCAACGGTATTTCTCACAGAATGCCTTGAATGCATCCATCAAGGATGTTGACGGCGTAATCGGATACCAAGCGGCTACCGTCGCGCCGGCATAAAGGCAACCGAGCGCGGCGGCTGTATTGCCGTCGATCATGATATGTCCGGAAGTCTTGTCCATTTTCTCCAGATGAAAAGGTAACGGGCACTTGAAGTTTTCTTTTGCGTAGTTGTAACCGAGCTCAATCGATTTGAAATTGGCATTGAGCATACTTTTTTTGTCACGAAACGTTTCCTTGAGCAATTGCTTAACGATTTCAAGGTCGATCTCTAATAACGCAGCCAATGCGCCCACGTAACAAATGTTCTTCATTAATATGCGGGCGCGTGCATTTTCGAAGTTCTCGTTGCATAACCTGGCCAATGGAATGCCAAGCACAGTGATGTCTTCACGCATCAACTGCCGATCGCGCGGCCAGGTTGAGTCGTAAATCAGGAAACCACCTGGAGATACTTCCGCCAAATCCTTGCTATAGGTTTCCGCGTTCATCGCAACCATGACATCGACGTTGCCTGATCGACTGATGTAGCCCTTGTCGGTTACGCGAATCTCATACCAGGTCGGCAGGCCTTGAATATTGGAAGGAAAAAAATTCTTGCCGGCAACGGGGATGCCCATACGAAAAATAGATTTCATTACCAGGCTGTTGGCTGACGCGCTACCGGTACCATTCACTGTGGCAATCTTGATGACGAAGTTGTTGACGCCCGCAGTCATTATTTAACCTGCCTTGCGTTCAGTGCCGTCACGTACAGGCTCGTCTTGGGCGTACGGCAGAATGATTTCCGACTTCTGCATGTCCCAAGCGGCGGTTGGACAGCGCTCGGCACACAGTCCACAGTGAATGCACTGGTCTTCGTCTTTTACCATTACCCGACCGGTCTGTTTCAACGGTGCGGAAACATATAAGGGTTGGTCAAGATTCTCTGCCGGCGCTGTGAGGCGCGTGCGCAAATCATTTTCATCGCCGTTGACGGTCATGGTCAGGCAATCAGTCGGACAGATATCAATGCACGCGTCGCACTCGATGCACTTCGGCGCATCGAATACGGTTTGAATATCGCAATTCAGGCAACGCTCGACTTCGACAACGGTCTCTTCCCAACTGAAGCCGAGTTCGACTTCTATATTCAGTTTCTTGAAGCGTTCTTTCAGTTTGACGTGGGGTACCAAGCGACGTTCACTTTCATCAAACTGATTGCTGTAACTCCATTCGTGCATGCCCATCTTGGTGCTGAGCAGATTCATCGTCGGCGCTAAGCGGTCGTTGATGTCCTCGCTCATGCAGTAACGGTGAATAGATATCGCTGCCTGGTGCCCGTGCTCGACAGCCCAGATGATGTTTTCCGGTCCGAATGCCGCATCACCGCCGAAGAACACGCCCTCGAGGGTCGATTGCATGGTCTTGCGGTCAACTTGCGGCACGTCCCATTCGTCGAACTGAATGCCGAGGTCGCGTTCAATCCAGGGGAACGCGTTTTCCTGGCCGATTGCCAATATCACATCATCAGCGGGCAGAAACTTTTCCCCGATTTTTTTTGATCTCAACCGGCCGTTCTGTTCAAAGTACTCGAGTACCTCGAAATTCATCCCTTTTAATTTACCGTTCTCCACGACAAAGTCGACCGGTGAATGCTCGGTGACAAATTCGACGTTTTCCTCCATGGCATCTTCCAGTTCCCACTCAGAAGCCTTGAGCATGGTGATGGGTTTGCGCGCCATGACTTTTACGTCCGTGGTGCCAAGACGCAATGAGGTGCGACAACAATCCATTGCGGTATTGCCCGCGCCGATAATCAGGACTTGTTTGCCGATCTTGTCGATATGTTCAAATGCAACCGACTCCAGCCAGTCGATGCCGATATGTATATGCTCCGGGCAATCGTACCGGCCCGGCACATCCAGGTTCTTACCACGCGGTGCGCCACTGCCAATAAATAAAGCGTCATAGTTCTCTTCCAGCAATGCGCGCATGCTGTCTATGCAGTGACCCAGCCTGAGATCTACACCCATATCAATGATGTAATTCATTTCCTCTTCCAGCACTTCTACCGGTAACCGGAACGAGGGGATATTAGTGCGCATCAGGCCGCCAGGCTTGTGGAGTTTTTCAAACATTACGATTTCGTAACCCAGTGGCAGTAGATCGTTGGCGAGGGTTAGGGATGCACAGCCGGCACCGACGCAGGCGATGCGCTTGCCATTCTTGCTGGCCGGTGCTTTCGGCAACAGGTGTTTCACCTCATCGCGATTATCAGCTGCAACGCGTTTCAACCTGCAGATAGCAACCGGTTTATCCTCTATCCGGCCTCGCCTGCAAGCCGGTTCGCAGGGTCGGTCACACACACGACCGAGAATCGCGGGGAAAACATTGGATTCCCGGTTCACCATGTAAGCTTCAGTGAACTGCCCCTGCGCGATCAGGCGAATGTAACGGGGAACATCCGTGTGTGCCGGACAGGCCCATTGGCAATCGACAACGCGGTGAAAATAATCGGGATTGGAGGTATCAGTTGGTTTCAACCGAAGGTTCCTGCGATAG
>JAZFYH010000162.1:0-2713 GCA_036443475.1 Gammaproteobacteria bacterium
TCGTAAAGCGAATCGAAAAAACCCGGTTTCTGCAGCTTATTAGCATTTTTTTCTCGGCGAATCTTTTGATATTCATCGCTATTGCCATTCTGGACATTCGCTACGGCATCGCGTTCATAATTTGGAATGGTATTTTTGTTGTGACGATGATTGCCCAATTCTGGGCATTTGCTGCCAAGATATATTCCGTCAGTGCAGGGCAAAGGCTATTTGTTGTAATCGCGTTAGGAGCGACAGTTGGTTCCTGGGTAGGGTCAATAATTGCCAGAGAACTTTTCCCTATCCTGAACTCGGAAGGAATGATGTTGCTGGCAACGGTGTTGCTTACGACACTTTATTTTCTACCACCCATAGCAGTTCGAACCATACCGGAAAACATTCGTGATCTACATATCGAAAAAGCCTCGACTTGCGAGACTAGCAGTTATTTCCCTGGTGGTTTTGATGTCGTTTTCTCCAGTCGATACCTTACAACGATTGCGTTATTCGTAATAGGTCTTAATGTTATTACTTCGACGTCTGATTTCATCCTTGCGTCTTTGGTGACCGAACGGGCAGCTGATTTTGCAAGTGCAGAGGGACTTTCAAAAGAAGCCTGGATAGGTAGTTTTTATGGTGATTTGTATTTCTGGGTCAATTTAGGTGGCCTCTTAATACAAATTTTCCTAGTTTCACGATTATTTCAAGTAATAGGAGTAATGGGCGCCTTATTGGTGACCCCCTTGGTAGTCATAACTTTATTTGGCTTACTAATATTTGTTCCCATATTTGCACTTATAAGACTCACATTTATTATCCAGGCAAGCTTGAACTACTCATTACGACATACGACCCATCAAAGTCTTTTTCTACCCACTGACAGAGCGGCTACTTTTGAAGGTAAAATAACCATTGATACCTTCTTCTGGCGTTTTGGTGACTTAATCGCGGCAGGCGTAGTCTTCCTGGGCACGAGCATTTTTAATTTTGACATTTACGGGTTTATTATTTTCAATTTCATAAGTGCGGTCATTTGGCTAGGAATCGCACTATCCATATTCAGGCCCTATAGACAGATTATGTTCGGCTACAACAGGGAAACGGTGCGCCTGGAACGTATTGTTGCGCACGA
Source organism: Gammaproteobacteria bacterium (assembly GCA_036443475.1). Classification (GTDB taxonomy): domain Bacteria; phylum Pseudomonadota; class Gammaproteobacteria; order Natronospirales; family JAZFYH01; genus JAZFYH01. The sequence goes on from JAZFYH010000162.1 coordinate 1,112, forward strand.
GGAATTCATACAAACCCGTGAGAGCCGTGCAGAACGCTAGTCACTTTACCAGGTAATAGTCTATCGTTTTTTCCGGAATTTGCTTAAGCATGTCGTTGCGCCTGCTAAGCAAGGCGCGAATTTGAGAACGCTCCAGCAGGCTACCTAGGAACTGATCCAGCATTTTCCTATCAAGCTGCGCCAAGCTCGCAGCGAAGGCTGGCGGCATGAATAACTTCAATTTTCTCAGATCATCCGGCAAACCACGCTTGGTACGGAATGACCGTGTATGATCAATCAGGAAAAGCCGCCAGTTACTACGTGAATAAAATATGTTGGCCAGACTCCTGTCAACGTTATATATCAGGGCATCGAATAAATTCATTAATTCATATTCGTCCTCAATACGGCACCAACTGTCTATCTCGAAACCCTGATTTCGCCGTTCAACTTCGTTAATACCATTCTCAACCCAATGTTGTACCACGCCTTCTACTCCGTGCACCTCCCTGATTACTGCAACTGGCACCAGATTCAACCCCAGCAAGCGATCCAGTCGATAGGCCGCGACGTCGTATCGGTAACTATCCGAGTAATCCAGCGCTTTGCGTCTGTCGCCCCGCATTTCCGGCGTCATGCCTTCTTCAACCGTTTTGAAGATGGCGCGAAGTAACACACCGTTTTTCTTCAGGGTCAGTCGCTTAGGTCGCGTTATACCCATACCAACTTCCTCGGTTTGGATGATTTCTGCCGAGGCGAGAAAAGTCTCGATTTCAGAATCCGTCATTCCACCGGGATTAAGGCTGTCGAGTAACGGTTGCGGTACCGGCACACTCCATTCGTTGGTATCACTATAAAACACACGCAGTCTGTCGTTTTCTATAACAACCGCCGTGGGCCGGCCATCGTAATGGCTCTTGAGCATACCGGTGTCCATCAAAATAGCCCTGCCATCAAAGCGGGATTGGACCAATCCACCGGTGGTTGTATGACCCATGATCACACGCTCCGCGTTGAACCGGTCGAGAACCGCCGACAGAACAACATCCTCTTCGAACGGATGACACAGCGCGGTCCCTCGATACCAGGTGACACTGCCAGCATGAAGTACTGTCGCGCCGAAAAGCATGACAAAGTCATTTAACATGGCACGCGACTCGTTGCTCAACTCGAAACCGGCCTGTCCCTGCAATAGCAAGCGAGCCCACCGAATCTGATCATCGTCAGTCTGTGTCGGATCGAGCAGATCAGAATTAACGAGAGCGGTTTGTATTTCCGCGAAACGGACGAAATCAGCTTTGTAAGATGTGTTGACCCAGTCAAGATCAAAAGCCGCAAGGTACGGCGGTAACCCACCGTGAACAAATAGATCGCTATTTACTTTTGCTATTAATGGCTGTTTCAGCAACCAACTGCCATATTTCCCGATCGCTGAAAATGCACGTCGGTGCCCGATAAACCCCGGCGGTTGCGACGGGTACGCCGCGTCTTCTTCCGAATTGCTAAATGCCGCATATTCCTCTCGCGAAACGTAACGCAAGTCGTTCTGGATATTCATAACTTCGTGATTGCCAAGCGTCACAATGACCTGACCGCCGGACTCAGGGGCCTGCTTTTGCAGTT
>JAZFYH010000163.1:0-2967 GCA_036443475.1 Gammaproteobacteria bacterium
AGACGTCCTGATACGCCAAGCCCTGTCGCATGCCGCGGCCGGTGCAGACATTGTTGCACCATCCGACATGATGGATGGCCGCATCGGTGCCATTCGCGATGCACTGGAAGACAATGGATTCACTAACACGCGCATTCTTGCGTATTCCGCGAAATATGCCTCCAGTTTTTACGGACCATTCCGCGACGCCGTCGGCTCTGCAGCAAATCTCGGCGGTGGTAATAAGTACAGCTATCAAATGGACATTGCCAACAGTGACGAAGCCTTGCACGAGGTTGGCCTGGACATGGCAGAGGGCGCGGACATGATCATGATCAAGCCAGGTATGCCTTATTTGGATGTTGTGCGACGGGTTAAGGAAAAATACAATGCGCCCACTTTCGTGTACCAGGTGAGCGGTGAATACGCCATGTTAATGGCCGCTGCGGAAAACGGTTGGCTGGATGAACAGGCAACTATTCTGGAGAGTTTGATTTGCATCAAACGCGCCGGCGCTGACGCAATACTTACTTACTTCGCTAAACGCGTAGCCGAATGGCTTAACAGTTAGCAATTACAGAATTCTAATTTAGAGAATTAGCAAAACTTAATTAGGAAACGGGAATGGCAAAAAGTTACCTTGCAGGTATTTTCGGTACCTCCCCAGTCAGGCCATTGCAAGTGCACATGGCCAAGGTTACGGAATGCACTGCTGAACTGATCAGGTTTTTTGAATGCGTGAATGACGGCGACTGGGATACCGCCGCCGAGGTGCGCAAGCGCGTCAAGACATTCGAGGATGAAGCTGACGATTTAAAACACGAAATACGATTACATCTGCCAAACACCCTGTTCATGCCGGTAGCCCGCGCCGACCTACTGGACCTGCTTACCACGCAAGACAAGATTGCCAACAAAGCCAAGGACATAACCGGCATCATGATGGGTCGCAAAATGGCGCTGCCGAATGGTCTGGGTGACGACTTTATCGGTTACGTGAAACGCGCCGTCGACGCCGCCACGCACGCGCAGATAGCTGTAAACGAACTGGACGGACTCTTTGAAACGGGCTTCCGTGGCACCGAAGCCAAAGTGGTTAATTCCATGATCAGTGATCTTGATGCGGTGGAAAAAGACACCGACAGGATGCAAATTGAAATCCGTTCCAAGATGTTCGAGATCGAAAACGACATGCCGCCGATAAACGCCATGTTCGTGTATACGATTATTGATTGGATTGGCGATCTCGGCGACCTCGCACAGCGGGTCGGCAGTCGCTTGCAACTCCTGTTAGCGCGCTAAGGGGCGAGGCGAAATGACCGACATGACGCTGTACATTGCGTTGGCTACCCTGTTCGGCCTCTTCATGGCCTGGGGCATTGGCGCTAACGACGTTGCCAATGCCATGGCCACTTCCGTGGGGGCGCGCGCACTCACCGTCAAGCAAGCATTCCTGGTTGCGGCCGTGTTCGAGTTTGCCGGCGCGGTGATGGCCGGCGGTGAAGTCACATCAACCATACGCAAGAGCATTGTCGATACCAGTCTGTTGAACGACTCACCGGATCTGTTGATATTCGGCATGCTGGCGTCCCTGCTGGCCGCCGGGTCGTGGCTACTACTGGCGTCGCAGCGCGGCTGGCCGGTATCCACTACACATTCAATTGTTGGTTCCATTGTCGGCTTTGCTGCGGTCGGTATCGGCATGGACGCGGTCAACTGGGACAAGGTGGGCGAAATTGTCATTAGTTGGGTCGTTTCGCCACTGATTTCCGGCATCCTGGCGTTTTTGCTGTTCACCACCGTGCAGAAACTCATTCTACAAAAAACGGATCCTTTGCAACGCGCTAAACGCTATGTTCCGTTTTACATGTTCCTGGCCGGTTTCATGATTACATTGGTTACACTATTCAAAGGCCTTAAACATGTCGGTCTTGATCTGACTACTCAGAATGCCTACCTGGCTGCAATCGCAACCGGTATCGTTGTTGCGTTAATCGGCAAGTATTTTATTTCGAAAATAAAAATTGATCCCAAAGCCGAACAGGCATTTCATTTCGCCACGGTGGAGCGCGTATTTGGTGTGCTGATGGTGGTGACCGCCATGGCAATGGCGTTTGCGCACGGTTCCAATGACGTGGCCAATGCCATCGGTCCGGTTGCAGCTGTGATCAGTGTTGCGCAAACCGGTGTGGTCGCGCAGGAGTCCGCGGTATCTGTCTGGATACTCTTACTGGGTGGGGTAGGTATTATTATCGGCCTGGCCACTTACGGCCACCGTGTTATGGCAACCGTTGGTCAACGTATCACTTACTTGACCCCAAGCCGTGGTTTTGCCGCGGAACTGGCGGCAGCAACAACCATTGTCGTGGCGTCAGGCACAGGCATGCCGATCTCCACCACGCATACTCTGGTGGGTGCCGTGCTTGGTGTCGGCATGGCGCGCGGCATCGCGGCCATTAACCTGCGTGTGGTCGGTGGCATCTTCATGTCGTGGATTATTACGGTACCAGCGGGTGCTGTGTTGGCCATCACGTTTTTCTATATTTTGCGCGCCCTGTTTGGCGGATGACATTAGTTGGATGACTGATCGCTATGCACTGCTTGGTCATCCGGTAAGCCATAGCCGTTCACCGGCGGTGCATAAAGCTTTTGCCGAGCAAACCGGGCAAAATATTTCCTATGAATTGCAGGACGTGCCGCCAGGTACGCTGGGTAATTTTCTCCAGGATTTCTTTGCGCATAACGGCAAGGGCGGAAACATCACCTTACCGTTGAAACTGGAAGCGTTTAGGTTGGCTGACCATTCATCTGAGCGTGCCAGTCTGGCCGGCGCGGTAAATACTTTCTGGATTGATTCGAAAAATACCCTGCACGGCGATAACACCGACGGTTTCGGGCTAGTGCAGGACGTTGCCGTAAACCTTGCTGTTGCGCTCAAAGGCAAACGCGTACTGGTATTGGGTGCGGGCGGCGCGGCGCGCGGCGTAT
>JAZFYH010000164.1:0-13798 GCA_036443475.1 Gammaproteobacteria bacterium
TTCAAGACCAACGGTCTGGACAAACTGAAATGGCGCACAAACGAATGGACCCCTGATTATCTGAAATCAAAGGCCGGCAACCAGGTGGTCAATGTACTTAGTCGCAAGTCGGGCGAAACATTCGGTCCGGAAAACGCCGCATACGTACCCATGAGATTCGCGGAATTTATTGACCAGGTAATGGTGCCTGAGGATGGCAATGATGACCTTTACCTGAACCTGCAAAACCTTGGAGCTGGAAGAGTCATCGAACCCCCGATCACACAATTGCTTGGTGACTTTACCTTGCCGGATATATACCGCGACCTGCAGATTCGATCAGTAAACCTCTGGATGGGAAACAACAGGTCGCGCACGACCACGCATTTGCATCATGATTTTAACGACAATCTTTACGCAGTTGTTGAGGGATGTAAGCACTTCGTAGTGTTTCCTCCGGAGCAAGCGGCAAACCTTTACCCGCGCGGAGAAGTCCTGCACGTTCAGAAAAACGGGATCATCCGTTACAAGGACATGCATTCCGAAACAATGCCGCATTTCTCACAACTGAATTTGAACGATGTCGATAGAGTAAAATTTCCAGGTTACCAAGAAGCGGAAAGGACTCGGTATGAATTCCTGGTTGAGAAAGACGAAATACTTTTCCTGCCCTGTGGCTGGTTTCACCAAGTGAGCTCAGATGGAAAACATATCGCTTTGAGCTTTTTTGCGGAAGTGCCGAGCACCGCTCAAATGAAAACCCTGGAACAGTCGCTTACCGCGGTGCCCCCGCAATAAAAAGCCCGCGTAGCGGGCTGTTTTATTGCGGGTATCAGATCTTTTCCTTGATCCTTGCTGACTTACCCTGACGATCACGCAAATAATAAAGTTTCGCCTGTCTGACGTCACCACGGCGCAAGACTTTGATTTCATGCACCATCGGACTGTACGCCTGGAAGACTCTCTCCACGCCTTCACCGTGCGAAATCTTGCGCACTGTGAAAGAACTGTTCAAGCCGCGATTTCGCTTGGCAATAACCACGCCTTCAAACGCCTGCAAGCGTTCACGCTCGCCTTCAATAACTTTAACTTTTACTTCCACCGTGTCACCTGCCCCAAATTTCGGCAGTTTACGGTTCATCTGTTCTTTGTCCAACTGGTCAATGATGTTGCTCATTAGTTCTGTACCTTTCAAATATTCAAATACATTTATGCCAAATTGTTAATCGCTGCTCTGCTCGGCAATAAATTCCTCGAGCAGCATTTTTTGTTCCTGGTCCAATAAATCCATTTTGATGAGATCCGGACGCCTAAGCCATGTTCTCCCCAGCGCGTGTTTTAGCCGCCAGCGACGAATTGCTTCATGGTTGCCGTTTAACAGCACCTCCGGCACCCTTTTCCCATCCACGATTTCCGGTCGCGTGTAATGCGGGAAATCCAGTAACCCGTGCATAAACGAATCTTCTGCCGCTGAATCGTCGTCCCCAAGCGCGCCGGGCAACAATCGTGTTACCGCGTCAATGATTGCCAGTGCAGCGATTTCGCCACCTGATATCACGAAATCACCCAGTGACACCTCACGGTCGACTTCCATTTCGACCAGACGTTCATCAACGCCTTCGTACCGACCCGCAACCAGCACCAGCCCGGGTGTTGCGACGAATTCCTTAGCGAGATCCTGGGTGAACGCTTCACCTTGCGGACTCAGGAAAACAACTTCTCGCTGTAAATCTTCGGACGCCTTCGCGTCCCGGATTGCGTCGCGCAACGGCTCGACCTTCATGACCATACCGGGTCCACCGCCGTATGGCCTGTCATCAACCGTGCGATGCCTGTCACCAGCGTAATCGCGCGGATTCCAGGTTCTCAAATCAACCAGGCCATTTTCTACTGCGCGACCCGTTACACCGAATTCCGAAATTCTTTTTACCAAGTCCGGAAACAAGGTAACCACGTCGAGCCTCATGAATGGTGCTCCGTATCCCAGTCAACCTGAATTATTCCCTGATCGAAATCGATTGACTTGATTACTGTTTCGCGAACAAAAGGAATTAGCACTTCCTCTTTGCCCTTTACCACTAAGACGTCGTTAGCGCCGGTTGCAATCAAGTGATCGACAAGGCCCAGCTGAACATCGTCACGATTAAAGACCCTAAGTCCTTCAAGGTCTGTCCAGTAAATTTCGTTTCCCGCGGTTGGCGGTAATTTATCTCTCAGTACGGCAATATCTGCATTCATGAGACCGGCTGCTACATCGCGGTCGCAAATATTCTCAAGCTTTGCGATGACCAGCTTACCTTGTAACCGGCCACTCTCGATGTTCATTTCATGCCATTGGCCATTAACATTTACTAGCCAGGTTTCGTAACCAAGAATGTTTTCGCGCGGATCGGTGTGCGAGTAAATCTTTACCCAACCCTTGGTGCCATACACACCTTGCACTCTTCCGAGTACGACGCGGCGCTTTTTTCTCGCAGCATCCGTCACCGGAGCCGCCCGTTTCCTTGCTCAGGCGCTTTGTTTGAGTAGATTGGCCACACGGTCGGATGGTTTGGCACCTTTGCCAATCCAGTAATCAGCACGCTCTCGATCAACGCGTAATTTCTCCTCACCACCTCTGGCAATCGGGTTAAAAAATCCAATGCGCTCGATGTATCGACCGTCCCGCTTGTTGCGGTTGTCTGTGACAACGATGTGGTAAAAAGGGCGCTTCTTCGCGCCGCCACGTGCTAAGCGAATCGTTACCATTGCTACCTTGTTTCCCTGAATCGAATTCGACCGGCCACCGGCCGTTGTGAACCGCGCATTGTACGCGAATTCCGGGAAAAGTGAAGGGTTCAGAAGGACTTAGAAACCTTTGGCACCCGGTGGCAATCGGCTCTGCAAACCTCTGAGCAGCTTGTTGTGGCCACCCTTGGAGATCTTGCGCATCATCTTGTTCATCTGTGTAAATTGTTTCAGCAGACGATTGAGGTTCTGGACCGTTGTGCCTGAACCCCCGGCGATGCGGCGCTTTCTCGAGCCGTTAAGGATTTCAGGCCGACAGCGTTCCTGCGGTGTCATGGAGCGAATCATGGCGAGCTGGCTTTTGAGGCTGTGATCATCGGCCATGCCCTGTGCCCCTGGTGGCAACTGTCTCAGCCCGGGTAATTTGTCCAACATGGCAGCCAGTCCACCCATGCCCATAAGTTTTTCTAATTGACCGGCAAGATCATTGAGATCGAGTCCCCGCCCCTTTTTGAGCTTCTTGGCCATTCTCTCAGCCTGAACCCGGTCTGCCTTGCGTTCGACATCTTCTATCAGTGTTCGTACATCGCCCTTGCCGAGCACACGGTCGGCGATCCGGTCGGGATGAAAGATTTCCAGTTGCTCCAATTTTTCGCCGGTACCAATGAATTTGATGGGAGCTCCAGTGAGTGCCCGCGCGGACAACGCGGCGCCCCCGCGGGCGTCACCATCCAGCTTGGTCAGAACAATGCCCGTTAGCGGTAATTTGTCGGCGAAAACCCTCGCCGCGTTGGCTGCGTCCTGACCGGTCATCGCGTCCACGACAAATAGGGTTTCAGCAGGCTTGCCGATGGCGTGCAACTCAGCCACCTCTTCCATCATTTCTGCATTAACATGCAGGCGACCGGCCGTGTCGGCAATGACCACTTCTGTGCCGGTTTTTTTGGCGGTCGCAATTGCCGATTGCAAAATAGCAGCGGGTACTATGCCCGATTGCGACGCGTGAAAATCCTGCCCGACTTGCTTAGCCAGAATTTCAAGTTGTTGTATGGCAGCCGGGCGATAGACATCGACACTCGTCAGAAGGACGGATTTTTTCTTTTGTTCGCTGATAAATTTGGCCAGCTTGGCAGCCGTTGTCGTTTTACCTGCTCCCTGCAAACCGACCAGCAAAATAACCGCGGGTGGCCTGGTACGTAAATCGAGCTCTACTGTTTCTTTGCCAAGCGTGTTGACAAGTTCCTCGTGTACGATTTTGATCAACGCCTGATCAGGCGTAAGACTCCCGGAAACCTCCTTACCCACGGCTCGTTCCCGCACGTCCTCAATGAAACTCTTTGTCACGGAAACAGCGACATCCGCTTCCAATAACGCCATGCGAATTTCACGCAGTGCCGACTTGATGTTGTCTTCGGTCAGGCGGCCACGGCCACGCAACCCGAAAAAGACAGTGGATAAACGCGCTGAAAGATTGTCAAACATAGGTTTGGGGTCCGGAAAACTTTTTTGGAACTAGAGTTCGAATTCCTCGCCACCCATGAGCCTCTTGACTCGCCAGGTTGTTACTTCCTCTTCAATTTCTTTGAAAATCTCCGTTTCCGCACCCGGCTTGAGATGGGTAATCCAGATCGCCGGATCATGTTTTAACTTGCGTAAATCAAAAGCCAGCGTCTTGGGACAATAGTGCCGGGCCAACCAGGCCAATTCCTCATTACGGTTAGAAAAAGCGGTCTCAACGACGAGTAAATCGAGCCGCGGCAGTTCATTTACAGCATTCCAGAAATTGTCGTTGGTGGTGGTGTCGCCGCTGAACGCAAAATACTTGCCATCTTTCTGTGCGATATACCCAACTCCCGGCACCGTGTGGTTCACCTCGATCATAGTGAATTCGATACCGGCAACGGTCTGCGAGGTGCCCGGATTCATTACGCGATACCGCATCACCGGTGTTTCTGCGGTGGGTAAGGACGAGAAATCTGGCCACAGGATCCAGTTAAAGATGTGTTTTTTTACGGCATTCATTGTTTTCGGTTGCGCGATCACATCGAGCGGGGAATCGAGTAATGTCTCGAAAATGGTATCCACCAACAGGGGCAAGCCACAAGTGTGATCCATATGGGAATGGGTCAGAAAGACGTTGCGGATTTTCCGCATTTGATCGAGCGTGAGGTCGCCGATACCTGTGCCGGTATCGATCAACACCTCGTCGTTGATGAGGATGGCGGTAGTTCTCAACCCTGCGCCAATACCTCCGCTGCAGCCCAGTATCTTGATCCGCATCCTCTTATTCCACTGAGTTTAGCCCCGGAAAAGAAAAAATTTATGGTATCACAACGACTTGGCCCTGCAAGAATCCAGTTCACAACTTCAAATCAGGCACACCAATATGCGATTATTCAGGGCCACAACAAATCGATAAGCTGAACATGCAACAGCAGATTCTCTTCGTATTGACGGTCGCCCTTTACCTGGCAACTACAGCCATGGTGATCTGGCAATTCCTGGGTTCACAACTTGACAGGCGCAAGCACTTTGTCCTGATACCTGGATTCCTGGCTTTGGCTGCGCATGGCCTCGTGCTCCACACAGCGCTCTTTACTCCTGCTGGACTCAATCTGAGTATTGTCAGTAGCTTGTCCGTAGCGGCGTGGCTGGTAGCCGCTGTGGTGTTACTCAGCGCTTTACGCGCCCCCACTGAAAACCTCGGTATACTTGTTTTCCCGCTTGCGGGCGTAAGTATTGGCCTGCTGTTCTTTTTTTCTGACCGTATAACCATTGTCGAAAACGCCAGCTGGCAGCTACAGACGCACATTTTAGTGTCACTCGTGGCGTACAGTCTGTTGACAGTCGCGGCAATCCAAGCGTTAGTGCTTGCGTTCCAGGAATCAAAACTCCGTGGCCAAAATCCTGGCGGCATACTACTTGCGCTACCCCCGTTACAGACCATGGAATCGCTACTATTTCAATTGCTCTGGTCGGGATTCGTATTGTTGTCGCTGGCACTATTCAGTGGACTGGTTTTCGTGCATGACTTGTTCGCGCAACACCTAGTCCATAAGACTGTTTTGTCCATATTGGCTTGGTTGATTTTCGGTACTTTATTGTGGGGACGTAGGAAATTCGGCTGGCGGGGGCGGACGGCGATTCGCTGGACGTTAGGCGGCTTCACTGTCTTGTTACTCGCCTATTTTGGCAGCAAGCTGGTGCTTGAAATCCTTCTGGATCGGCATTGGGGTTAAATCCAGCGTTCTGGATTATATTGGCGTTTCGATTCCAAATGCCCTTGAATGCAGCGGGGTTTGCCCTAGTGCGAGATATATACAGAACCTAGGATAGATGCACTACTTGACACCTGCACCGTATCTGCGGGGACAATACGATTCTGCGGCTAACCGCGACATTCGAGGCACCGCCTGTTGGACGAACTTCCGTTAAGCGCATTGATCGGCGCGCTGGTTATTCTGCTTATCTTGTCGGCATTTTTCTCCGGAACAGAAACCGCAATGATGACGTTGAACCGATACCGGTTACGTCACCTGGTCCGTGCGGGAAATCGAGCTGCCCAACTAACCGAATCTCTGCTGAAAAGACCTGATCGTTTACTAGGCGTGATCTTGCTTTGCAACAACGCAGTAAATTTGTCAGCGTCAGCAATCAGTACGTTAATCGCCTACAAGGTTGGCGGTGAAGTAGCGGTTATATTATTCACAGCGGGATTGACGGTCACAATTATCATATTTGCTGAAGTCACGCCTAAAACATTGGCCGCATTACATCCGCAACAAATTGCGCTACCTGCTGCATACATATACCGACTTCTCTTGTGGGTTACCTACCCACTAGTCTGGCTGATCAATCTTATCGCGAATAGCTTGTTACGTATTTTTGGAGTTTCCCCCACGAAAGGGGATGAAAGCGCGCTGAGTCGGGAAGAACTGCGAACGGTCGTAATCGAATCCGGAATTATGATGCCAAAATCACATCGAGCCATGTTGCTGGGGATATTTGATCTCGAAGAAGCGACAGTCGAAGACATCATGGTGCCGCGCGCCGAAATTGTCGGAATCGACCTGGAAGACGAATGGCATGAAATCGAAGAACAACTGCGCAATAGCCAGTATACCCGGCTTCTCGTCTACCGTGATACGGTTGACAACATCGTAGGTTTGCTTCACCTACGACACCTATTTAACAGGGTAGCGAAGGGCACACTTACACTGGAGGCTCTCCACGAAACAATCCAGGAGCCGTACTACATTCCGGAAGGCACTCCTTTGCACACCCAGTTGATTAATTTTCAGAAAGCGCGCAAACGCATCGGACTCGTTGTAGATGAGTACGGCGATCTGCAAGGCCTGGCAACTATTGAAGACATCCTGGAAGAGATCGTAGGTGAATTTACAACTGACCCGGCTGCACGGCATTCGGAGATAACAGCGGAAGCCGATGGTAGTTATATTGTCAACGGCAACATTAATGTCCGCGCTTTAAACAGAAACCTGAACTGGAACTTGCCGACCGACGGACCGAAAACATTGAATGGCCTGATTCTCGAGTACCTGGAAAACATTCCGCAACCGGGCACCAGCATGCAACTAGGCGCCTATCAGTTAGAAATTGTACAAACAACGGATAGCGCAGTTAAGACTGTTCGCATTCAACCTGGCCAACCAGACCGTCAAGCAGTTCAGCACGACCCAAGCTAGGGAAATACTGCAGCAATAGCCCGGTCAAGCCTGTCCACTGACACAGTCTCAATGCCGTCGATCTTCATCTTCTTGGTAAGATTGGCCGATGGCAGAATGGCCCGACGGTAACCGTGCTTAATGGCCTCACGCAGGCGCTCCTCTCCGTTGAATACCGGCCGAATTTCACCAGCGAGACCCACCTCCCCAAAAATAACCAAGTCTCTGGCTACGGGAATGCCGCGCAGGCTGGATACGACGGCAACAAGCATGGCAAGGTCTACGGCCGTTTCACTGAGCCGGAGTCCGCCGACTGCATTCACGAAAACATCATGATTCGAAATGACGCAGCCGCCGTGCCTATGCAGTACGGCCAACAACATGGCCAAGCGATTGTACTCGAGCCCCACTGTTACTCGACGTGGATTTCCCAGATTGCTGTTGTCCACCAACGCTTGGATCTCAACCAACATCGGCCGGCTGCCTTCCCGAGTAACAGTAATGACACTCCCTGTGACATCGCCTTCATGCCTAGAAATGAAAATGGCGGAAGGATTAGACACTTCCTTAAGCCCCTCGTTAACCATGGCAAACAGACCGATTTCGTTTACTGCACCAAATCGATTCTTGACCGCCCTGATGACCCGGTAGCGACTTCCCGAATCGTTTTCAAAATACAAAACGGTATCCACCATGTGCTCCAAAACACGTGGTCCAGCTATGATTCCTTCTTTAGTTACATGTCCAACAAGGAAAACCGCTGTATCAAAGTCCTTAGCAAAACGAACCAGTTGTGAAGTTGCTTCCCTTAGTTGCCCGACAGCGCCTGGTGCAGACTGCAGCACTTCACTGTAAACCGTTTGGATGGAGTCAATGACAAGTACTGCCGGTTTTACTTGCGTAGCTATCTCAAGCACTCGTTCAACACAAGTTTCAAAAAGTAGTTGCGTCTCACCGCCATCAAGGCCAAGCCTCTTGGCGCGCAAGCTTATCTGCTGTGCGGATTCCTCACCGCTGACGTAAAGCAATGGCATGTTGCTACTAATTTCAGCGGCAACTTGTAACAACAGTGTGGATTTACCGACACCGGGATCACCCCCAATCAAGATCACCGCACCCGGCACCACACCGCCACCCAAAACGCGGTCCAGTTCCACTAGCCCGGTCGATACGCGGGTTACCGAATCGTGAGGTGACACGTCTTTTAAAAGCCGCATGGATGAACCGGGTTCGGCTGCCCGCCGCCGCTCCACAATATTCCTGGGAGGGCGAGTCTCGGTCAGCGTGTTCCACCCGCCACAATCTGCGCACTGACCAGCCCACTGGAGGCTGACTGCACCACAGGCTTCACAAGTAAAATGGGTTTTGCTTCTGGGCATGGACCACCGCTTTCGTGCAGCGGTGATCTTATCACGCCCGTCACTCGCCTAGAGCCGGCTCCACGCCCTGTGGAGTTGACGGTCCGATCGATATTGGAATTTCGAGTTACTGCAATAATCGCGGGATCAAAGGCCCGAATCCAGGACTATGCTTGATTTTCAAGCCAAAACCATTGCCTCTGAGGCTCAGGCGAGCCAATATTAGCTATTGCGTCAGCTTGGCGTGGCACAGCGGGGGCGGTGCCCGAGTTCTTGCCATGTACCGACAAAAAAATTCACAATTTTAATGATAAAAAGAAAGGCAGGCTATGAGCCTAAAGGGAAAACTGAATTTTATCGGCTTGACTGATACCGGGAAAGTGCGTCCACACAATGAAGACGCAATTGGCACGGATCTTGACGTTGGGTTGGTCGTACTTGCCGACGGAATGGGCGGCTACAAAGCAGGTGAAGTCGCCAGTGCGTTGGCAATAAAAACCGTAACAGAAACGGTCAGCGCGGGTATCAAGGAAGCCCGGAAAATGAAGAGCACGGAAAGTGGCTACGCACCGGAAACAGTGTTACTCCGAAACGCTGTTGCCAAAGCCAACAAAGTCATCAACGAAACCGCCAAAAACCAACCCCAATGCGAAGGCATGGGCACAACAATCGTCGCCTGCATGTATTACGACAACAAGGTGTCAATTGCCCACGTCGGAGACTCAAGGCTGTACCGACTACGGCGGGACCAATTCGAGCAAGTAACGCTAGACCATTCCCTCTTGCAGGAACTCGTTTCACGTGGCTTCTACACCCCGGAAGAGGCTCGAAAATCGCTGAACAAAAACCTGGTCACCAGGGCCCTGGGTATTGAACCGACGGTTCAAGTAGATGTCCAGGAGGATGTGATGCTGGTCGGAGACATCCATTTACTGTGTTCAGATGGCCTTTCGGACATGGTTGAGGATGCGGATATTCACTTAACTATCAGTACTTTTAATGCTAATCTTGATATGGCTGCTCAGCAATTGGTGCGGATGGCCAACGACAATGGTGGCCGTGACAACATCTCTGTGGTGTTGGCACAGGCCGCAAAAAGCTTTGAAACCAAGAAAGGCCTGCTGAACCGATTCTTTAATGAGTGGTTTGGCTGAGAGCTCTGAGAGGCAGAAATGGGAAAATTAGTCCTGAGCCTGGACGGATCTGTTATTGCTGAGTACGAGATGAACAAGGAACGGTTCTCGATTGGCCGTTTGCCAGATAACGATATCCATGTCGATAACATGGCAGTCAGTGGTCATCATGCCCTGATCATCAATATTCTGAATGACGCTTTTCTAGAAGATCTCAATAGCACTAATGGTACCTATGTCAATGGCAAGCTGATCAAGAAGCACGCCTTGCAGGATGGCGATGTTATCGCTGTTGGCAAACACCAGATGAAATACCAGGCAGGTGCCGGCGCGTCGGCAGTTGCAGGTGGCGACGACGAAGGGGATGAATTTGAAAAAACCATGATCATCCGCCCGGGTTCGAAATCCCAACCCGGCGCGCCAAGCATGGAGAGTGTCAACAAGGCGGTCCAGAGCGCTGGCGCAGCCCCCATTGACGACAAGAAACCACAGGGTCTTCCGAAAGCTAAGTTGCAAGTGCTATCGGGTGCATTCGCAGGCAAGGAACTTGAACTGAATAAAGCTTTAACCACGCTTGGTCGCCCTGGCGTGCAGGTAGCGGCCATCACTCGCCGTGCAGACGGATTTTTCGTTGTACCGGTAGAGGGCGACGGTGGAAAACCGCCTACCGTGAATGATAAGGAAGTCGGACCTCAGGCCCAGAAACTGAACAACAGCGACGTCATTGAGCTTGCTGGCGTAAAAATGGGCTTCTTCGTGTTGTAATTCGCGGTTTTCTAATACCTGAAAGACCCGGCATCCGCCGGGTTTTCTTTGTCTGGTCACATAACAAATATTAACCAGCTATTCATCGCAAGTTTCCATCTTTACCCGTTCCGTGAGTCGTAATAGCAACTCATAAGGAATAGTGTTTGCGGACGACGCAACTTCTTCTACCGGAATCGCATGCCCCCAAAGCTCAACCGGGGCACCAGGCTGAAAGCCTTCAGGCAGCGTTGCCATGTCCACTGCCAGCATATCCATAGAAACAGTGCCCACCAATGGTACCCGCCAGGTCGCAATTCTAACTGGCGCGCCACTTTCCACATGACGTGGATAGCCATCACCATAACCGAATGCCACGATACCAATGGTCGTATCCTCTTCAGCTTTCCAGGTTCCACCGTAACCAACCGTTTCACCGGCTTTCACGTTGCGTATCGCAATCAGTTCGCTGACCAAATGCATCGCCGGACGCAAACCAAGTAACGGCCCGGTGGAATCTGGAAACGGAGACACACCGTACAGTACAATTCCAGGCCTGATCCAATCTATGTGTGAACCGGGCCAATCGTAGATTCCGGCAGAGTTAGCAATACTTCGCGGACCTTCCATTCCATTTGTTGCTTGCATAAACCGATCAATCTGTTGCTGCGTGAAAGTCTGGTCACGATCATTAGCGCGCGCAAGATGAGTCAACAAGCCTATGGGTCTTGAAATCGACGAGGATGCGGAGAGCGTTTCCCAGGCCTTACGAAAATACTCTGGCCTAAACCCGAGACGGTTCATGCCAGTGTCCATCTTCAACCAGACTCTTAACGGGGCGCCCCGAAAAGAAGCAATCCACGCTAATTGCCGTTCAGAGTGCACGACCACATGAAAATTGCTACGCCCGGCCTCCTCCAGCTCGTCTGCGCTAAAAACCCCTTCCAGCAGCACGATCGGGTGCGCCAGCCCGGCCGAGCGAATGCGTCTTGCCTCGTCAAGGCAGGCCACTGCAAAGGCATCGGCATCCACCAAGGCCCGCGCGACGCGTTCAAGCCCATGCCCATAAGCATTTGCCTTGACCACGGCCATAATCTTGCTATTAGGGGCCTTGTTTCGTACTTGTTTGAGATTGTGTTGCAGGGCCGAAGTATTGATGATCGCGCGAGCTGTACGGCTCATTGATAACCACCACCGTAATCGTCTTCAATGTAATTTTCAAAGCGAGTGTACTTGCCAAGAAACGTGCTGCGCACTTTCCCCGTTGGGCCGTTACGCTGCTTACCGATTATGATTTCGGCGATGCCTTTGTTCGCACTGTCTTCATGGTAGACCTCATCGCGATAAATAAACACGATGAGATCGGCATCCTGCTCAATTGAACCGGATTCGCGTAAATCCGACATGACCGGCCGCTTGTCCGGCCGTTGTTCAAGATTTCGATTCAGCTGAGATAAGGCGACGACTGGAATATCCAGCTCTCTAGCCAGTGCTTTCAAACCGCGCGAAATCTCCGAGATTTCGGTGGCACGGTTTTCGCGGGTCGATGGAATCTGCATAAGTTGCAGGTAGTCCACGATAACGAGACCTAACCCGAATTCACGTTTGATGCGACGTGCGCGAGCGCGAATTTCAGTTGGATTCAGAGATGGCGTGTCATCGATATACATCGGTGATTCCGACATCAAGGTAACGGCCGAGGTAATACGCGGCCAATCCTCATCCTCCAGCCGTCCGGTACGGACCTTGGACTGGTCAATGCGGCCAAGTGACGAAATCATGCGAAAGGCGAGTTGTTCGCCCGACATTTCCATACTGAATACGAGGGTTGGTATTTTTTCCTTTACCGCAGCATGTTCAGCAATGTTCATAGCGAAACTGGTCTTGCCCATTGATGGCCGACCGGCAACAATGACCAGGTCACCACGTTGCAAACCGGCCGTCATGTCATCGAACTTGTCGATGCCGGAGGTAATCCCTGTAATGTGGCTGTCGGAGTTGTAAAGCTTGTCGATCCGCTCAACAGCCTTGGTCAGGAGATTGCGAATACCCACGTAACTGCTGCCGCGCCGGATGCCCTGTTCGGCTATCTCGAACACCTGCTGTTCCGCTATTTCCAGCAGGTCAGCGGCGCTGCGCCCTTCGGTGTTAAAGGCGTCGGTAGTGATTCGCGTACCGATATTGATCAACTGCCTGAGAATCGCGCGTTCACGAACAATATCCGCGTATGCGCGGGCGTTTGCGGCACTGGGAGTATCTTTCGCAAGAGTGCCGAGGTAGCCAAGTCCCCCTATAGCCTCCAGATGTCCATTTGCCGTCAGCCACTCACCCACTGTCACTGCGTCTAGCGGCTGATTGGACTGCGCCAGGTTGCGTAGGGCGCGGAAAATCAAGCGGTGGTCTTGGCGGTAAAAATCGGGCTCATCGATGCGGTCCGCCACTTGATCCCAAGCGTTGTTGTCCAGCATCAATCCACCCAGCACAGCCTGCTCGGCCTCTAAGGAATGCGGTGGAACCTTGAGCCTCTCGGCCAGGGAAAGTGCTTGTTCGCTATTTGGATTTGCTGCAGAGACCATGTTTCAACACCCGAATTGATCGAGTCATCGTACGATATTTAGAGAATTCACGGAATGCCACAACCGGTTCATTAACTTTGTATAAGTTGTCGGTAACTTTGAGCAATATTTGTCCAAAAAAAACCTGGCCGCGCACACCGAGACCAGATTTTCTTCATTTTATATCGCATCTACGTTTTAGGTCACACCTGCTCTTCGGTCTCGACCACGTTTACCTTGATTGGCACGTTGATGTCGGTGTGCAGGTGAATATCGATATTGTGTTCACCCACAACTCGTATCGGCCCGTGCGGCATGCGCACTTCTTTGCGCTCTATTTCAATGCCCTTGGCCATCAATGCCTCGGCAATGTCTACTGTGCCAATCGACCCAAACAGCTTGCCCTCTAAACCGGCCGCCGCAGGAATCTCCAGCACCACACCGTCGAGTTGCGCCTTGCGGTTTTCCGCTCTCGTCAGTGCTTCGGTTTCAACACGCTCCAGTACTTCGCGGCGCGCCTCCAACTCGGCAATGTTTTCCGGGGTCGCCGGCTTGGCTTTGCCCTGCGGTATCAGGTAGTTACGGCCGTAACCCGACTTGACGTTGACCATATCGCC
>JAZFYH010000165.1:0-2614 GCA_036443475.1 Gammaproteobacteria bacterium
GACGCATTATCAACGACTGCTCAATTATGTTGAGCCTGACTTTGTGCACGTTCTTGTAGACGGAAAAATTGTGAAAACCGGCGACAAATCCCTGGCACTGGACCTTGAAGACCGTGGTTACGACTGGTTAACAAAAAAGGCAAGCAACGCATGACGCGGGAGTTTGCAGATGCACGCCGTGAAGACCTGGGGTTGCTGCTGGCGAACCAAGTCCACACCGGTGCCTTGTTGTCTTATCGCAAGAATGCGTTTGATCTGTTTGCAAAACACGGGTTACCAAGCCGTCGTAACGAAAGTTGGAAGTACACCAGTCTCGACACCCTGGCGCAAAACCAGTTCGTTCACGCTGCAACAACAAAACACACCCAAGATGACGCTATGGTCCTGCCGTCACTCGATGCCATGCGCATTACGATCACGAACGGCAAGGTGGATGAGGCGGCGCTTCTGAAAATACAGAATTCGGGATTACAGATTTTTCTGTTAACCGATGCGATCCAGGCAAACCCTGCGTTACTGGAGCAGTACCTTGTCGGCATGCCGGACCCGGCACTAGCCTTACATAACTTGAATACCGCCTTAATGGACGAGGGCATCTACATACGGGTGCCTGCAGATACATCACCGAAAATACCGCTGTTACTCAATTTCGCGTCACGGCAATCGGATTCGGCGGTTGCAAGTTACCCACGCATCATAGTGGAGGTCGAGGAGAACGCGTCATTGGTGCTGATCGAATATCACGAGGGTGCCAACGGTTGTGAAAACTTCTGCAACCAGGTGAACCAATTCAGCCTGGCATCGAACGCGAAACTTTCACATTACAGCCTGCAACACGGCTCAGTGTCTGACACTCACTTGTGCCGGACTGTGGTTAAAGCTGCACGCTCTTCGAGCCTTGATCATTACGGCATGCAGTTCGGTGGACGCCTGCTGCGAAATGAAATTGACGTGTCCTTGAATGGCGTTGGCGCGAATGCGCACCTGAGCGGTCTTTTCCTGCCAACGGACAAACAGCACATGGATAACCAAATTTGCGTAGAACACGCTGCTCCGGAAACCGTTAGCACACAGAATTATCGCGGCGTGCTCAATGAGCAGGGACACGGCGTTTTTAACGGCAAGGTGGTAGTCCGGGAAACGGCACCGAAAACTGACGCCAGGCAATCCAATCGCAACCTCTTGCTGTCAAACCGTGCCGAAATCGATACCAAGCCGGAACTGGAAATTTACGCGGACGACGTTAAGTGCAGTCATGGTGTGACGACCGGGCAAATCGACCAAAATCAACTTTTTTACCTGCTTTCACGCGGTATTGATGCGCAAACGGCGCAAAGCCTGCTGGTCTTTGCGTTTGCCGATGCCGTTATTGCGCCAGTCGTTATACCAGAGATTAAAGAACACCTTGAACAGCAGCTAGTTGGCGAATTGCCGGACACCGAACGAATCAGGAACTTTGTATGAACAAACCCGCCATTACAGTAAGCGCCCTGCCCGCAAGCACTTTCCCCGTGGAAAAATACCGCGCGGATTTCCCTATTTTGCAGCAACAGATCAACGGCAAGCCGCTGGTTTACCTGGATAACGCTGCGACTGCGCAGAAACCACGGGTGACCATAGATACTGTTGTTAACTACTACCAGACATCCAACGCGAATGTGCACCGCGGCGTACACACTCTTTCGGAGCGCGCGACAAGCACCTACGAGGCAGCACGTGAATCGGCACGACGGTTCATCAACGCCTCATCAACAAGTGAAATCGTTTTCACGCGGGGCACCACGGAAGCCATTAACCTCGTGGCCCAAAGCTGGGGCCGCGACAACTTATCGAGTGGGGATGAAGTATTGATCTCCCATCTGGAACACCATTCCAATATTGTGCCGTGGCAGTTTGTGTGTGAACAAACGGGCGCCACCTTGCGTGTTGCGCCTATGAACGATCATGGCGAACTCCTGCTGGATGAATTGAAAAAAATGATCGGCGCTCAAACAAAGTTTGTCGCTGTTGGTCATATCTCCAATGCGTTGGGAACCATCAACCCGGTCAAAGAAATAATCTCCGCCGCACACGACGCCGGCGCGCTCACGCTGATTGATGGCGCGCAGGCCGCACCACACTGCCGCATCGATGTACTGGATCTGGATGCCGACTTCTACGCGATTTCCGGGCACAAAATGTTCGGGCCCACGGGTATCGGGGTGCTGTACGGCAAGGAAGCTCTACTGGATGCCATGCCACCGTGGCAAGGTGGCGGCGAGATGATAAAAATGGTCAGTTTTGATAAGACCGTGTTCAATGATCTGCCGCACAAGTACGAAGCCGGCACGCCCAATATAGCCGGCGCAGCAGGTCTTGGCGCGACTATCGAGTACCTGGAAAAGATCGGCATGGACGCCATAGCCGCCTACGAATCCGAATTGCTCGCTTACGCAACGGACAAACTTTCTGCACTGGCTGGCTTGCGAATTATCGGCGACGCGGCCAACAAGGCGGCAGTCATTTCATTTATTTACGGTGCCATTCATCCACATGACATTGGCACAATAGTCGATGCTGAGGGCGTGGCGATTCGTACCGGCCATCACTGTGCCATGCCGGTCATGGAGTATTT
>JAZFYH010000166.1:0-3542 GCA_036443475.1 Gammaproteobacteria bacterium
TTTATTGTTTCTCCCAGCATGCTCCAATGAAAGTTGTCCTGGATTATTGGATCGGCCAACGGATCGGCCAATATCTGATCTCCGAAGGGTGGAATCGGCGGACAGACAGCGGTAACAAGCATATTAAACTCCGAAAATTTCTGGTTGGACAATTGCAACCGATGTCCAAAATTCCCTCGCGGCGAGAGAATTACGAAATCGGCGAGTATTCCCCGACATACTTCATGCTTGAGGATCTCACGTATTACGCCACGTAATTTCAGCATTGCTAACGCGGTGTCAAGGTTTGGTATTAGTTGCGCATGCGGTGAATGTGGCAGTAGTCGTGAGAGCAACCCGGAGAATCCATTCATGGCAAAATCCCTGTAGCAGTATTGTTTTTTACTCACTTATATATACTTAGACAATGCAGGGGAAAGGAATCAGGGAAATCCATGAATCGCGAATTCAAAGGTTTCAGAATTCATAATCGCGACGGCGTAATTAAGGGAAAATTCGAAAAATTGCGGCTTGACAATTTGTCGGAAGGCAACGTCGTCATCCGTGCAATGTGGTCGGACGTGAATTACAAAGATGCCCTGGCAGCAACGGGAGCCGGGAAAATTCTGCGTCGTTTTCCGTTGGTCGGCGGGATCGACGTTTCCGGTACCGTGCACGAATCGACTGATCGGCGTTTCAACAAAGGCGACAAAGTATTAGTTACCGGATGTGGTCTGGGCGAAGACCGTGATGGCGGTTACGCCGAATACGTGCGGGTGCCGGGTAAATTTGTCATTCCCCTGCCCGATGGCCTTACCCTGATGCAAGCCATGATGATCGGTACTGCGGGTTTTACCGCTGCTTTGGCCATTCTTCGCATGGAGCACAACGGGCTCAAACCGCAAAACGGGTCGGTCGTGGTCACCGGCGCCACAGGCGGAGTCGGTTCCATCGCCGTCAATATGTTGGCCGGCAAGGGTTACGAAGTCGTTGCAGTTACCAGTAAGCGCACCGCACAGGACTACTTAAAGAAACTTGGCGCGGCGTCCATCCTGC
The DNA here is from genome assembly GCA_036443475.1 of Gammaproteobacteria bacterium. GTDB lineage: Bacteria > Pseudomonadota > Gammaproteobacteria > Natronospirales > JAZFYH01 > JAZFYH01. The sequence continues at coordinate 1,036 of JAZFYH010000166.1, forward strand.
TCAGAAACGAAATCGATTACGGCCGACGACCGTTGGAACGCGCGCTCTGGCAAGGCGCTATTGATAATGTTGGCGGTGATTGCCTGACTTGGCTGACCCGCACCACCAACTGGTGGGGAAATATCGCCACAATAGGCCTTGTCGGCGGTCATGAACTTCACACCACCGTCATGCCGTTCATCCTGCGGGGCATCAACCTGTTGGGCATTAACTCCATGGCGACTCCGCGTTCACTGCGAATCAAGGTGTGGAAACGCATTGCCACGGATTTAAAACCGGTCAAACTAAGCCTGATTTGTCACAAAACCCTTACGTTTTCGAGGCTTTCGCACGCTTTTCAACCAATACTGGACGGAAAACACACAGGTAGAACCCTAATTAAGCTCAGATGACCTCAAAAACCCCCAAATCCAGTCAAAAGTCAGGGGTTTTCATGTCAATTTGGCCAAATATTGCTACGAAACACGGGTTTTTACAGAAATCCACAGTCCTTCACTAAAAAAATAGCGGTATTTCACGTTTCCAGCTAAAATGCCCGGCTCCTGATCAGCGGGGTTTCCGCTGTTCGCGGCTTTTCCAAAAAGGAATCCCGTATGGCCACGACCCACTCAGCCGGCGCCCACTTCCGGGCAGCCCTGGAAAATGAACGACCCCTGCAGGTCGTGGGTTGCATCACGGCCTACACGGCCTTGATGGCGCAGCGGGTCGGCTTCAAAGCTATTTATCTCTCCGGTGGTGGCGTGGCGGCGAATTCGCTGGGTACACCGGATTTAGGCATTAGCACCATGGACGATGTTCTGACCGACATCCATCGTATTACCGATGCCTGCGATCTGCCCCTGCTGGTGGATGCAGATACCGGTTGGGGTGGTGCGTTCAACATTGCGCGTACCGTGCGTTCTTTTATTAAGGCAGGTGCGGCCGGGCTGCACATTGAAGACCAGGTCGTCGAAAAACGCTGCGGTCACCGGCCCGGTAAAGCCATTGTCGCAAAAGAAGAAATGGTCGATCGCATCAAAACAGCCGTGGATGCGCGCACTGACCCTGACTTCATAATTATGGCGCGCACCGATGCACTGGCCGTTGAGGGCATAGATGCTGCGGTTGAACGTGTAGTTGCCTGCGTCGAAGCAGGGGCAGACATGATTTTTCCCGAAGCCGTGCAAACGCTGGAGCAGTACCGGCATTTCAAGGAACATGTAAATGTGCCGATTCTCGCCAACATTACCGAATTCGGCCAGACACCTTTGTTTACGCGTGACGAACTCGCCGAGGTCGGTGTCGACATTCAATTGTTTTGTTGTGGCGCTTACCGTGCCATGAACAAGGCGGCACTGAATGTTTACGAGGCTATTCGCAAGGACGGCACACAAAAAAATGTCATCAACACCATGCAAACTCGGGACGAGTTGTACGATTACCTGGATTACCATGCGTACGAACAAAAACTCGATGAGTTATTTGATAACAAGAAATAACTAGCGGACCAAGGAGCATAACAATGGCGGCTGCAAACAAAGCCACGCAAAAGAAACCTTCCAGCACGGCGGGACTGGCAGGTGTTATTGCCGGTGAAACAGCCATTGCCACCGTGGGCAAGGAGGGCGCCGGCCTGACTTACTGTGGTTACGACATTTACGACATGGCCGAGAACGCCGAGTTCGAGGAAATTGCTTACCTGTTGCACCATGGCAAATTGCCAAACCGGCGCGAACTTAACGCCTACAAGAAACGCCTGATGGGTTTGCGCAAATTACCCAAGAAACTGCGCGACGTACTGGAATTGATTCCGAAGAAAGCCCATCCCATGGATGTGTTGCGCACCGGTTGTTCCATGCTCGGCAACCTGGAACCGGAAGGCGACTTCAAGAATCAGAAAAACGTTGCCGATCGTTTACTCGCCACGTTCCCCGGCATGCTGATTTACTGGTGGCGTTTCCACCATGAAAAAAAGCGTATCAACACCGAAACCAAAGAAAAATCCATGGCAGCGCATTTCCTGCGCCTGTTGCACGGCAAGAAACCCGATCCTTTGCATGTTAAATGCATGGACGTGTCACTCATTCTTTATGCCGAACATGAATTCAACGCCTCAACCTTTACCGCGCGCGTCATTACCGCAACGCTGCCGGATTTCTATTCCGCAGTCGCCGGCGCAATCGGTGCCTTGCGCGGACCTTTGCACGGTGGCGCCAACGAAGCGGCCATGGCACTGATTGAAAAATTCAAAACACGCGCCGCGGCGGACAAAGGCATTCACCAAATGCTGGCCAGGAAAGCCAAGATCATGGGCTTTGGGCATCGCGTGTACACAACATATGACCCGCGTAACGTGGTCATCAAGAAATGGTCGGAAAAACTCTCCAAACAGGCGGGGGACGAGCGGCTTTACGCGATATCGGAAACCATCGAGCGCGTCCTGTGGGAAGAGAAAAAACTCTTTCCCAACCTGGATTTCTACTCCGCCACGACCTACCACTTCATGGGTATCCCGACCCCACTGTTCA